>NZ_JBLNNG010000016.1:0-14462 GCF_047785185.1 Mycoplasma sp. 4079
TAATTTTGAAACATAAAAAACGAATATGTCTTATTTATAGGCATATTCGTTTTTTAGACCTTCAAACTTGGAAACTCGGGTTATTTTTCTGTCTACTTTTCTTATGCTAGTTTTTTTTTTTAATGTAAAATAATAAAAATTTTAATAATTAAACTAAATATTTAATGTCTAATGGTAATTTAGAAATTACTTTTTGTTTTAAATACTAATGAAAAATCTAATTTTAAGGAGTATTTTTTATGAATAGCAAGAAAAAACTTATGAAATTGGCTCTTGGTTTAGGTTTGCCAGTAACTTCTGCTTTGGCACTTTTACCAATTTCTGGAAATACATCACTAGATATTTCTAACGAGACTGCTTTTCAACAGATTAATGATTATATAGATGATAACAAATATAATGACAACAATTTCTGAACAAGTAAATATCGTATGTCATTGAAATCAGACTGAGATGGTAATAAATATCCTGGAATAAATACTGATTTAAATAGTCTTGATAGTGATGTTGCGTTATATGAGCTTGATAATCGTGGCGACATGACAGCATTACCTTTTGGTTGAAGTGTAAAAGATTCAAACAATAGTTCTGATGTGAACTCATGATGAAAACGCGCTGATGTTCAATCAAATAAAACTTCAAAAAGATTCATTGCCAGATTCAATCAATGAAACGAGTCTAAAAATGGTAATTATTTTTCATCAGCAATTTACTTTTCTAGAGATATGGTTCTAACTGGTACTGTTACAATCAGTTTAAGAAGCATAGATAACCCAGACGTAATTTACGATAGAGTAAGTAGAAATATTCACGAAACGTATGTTACAGACAATGCGAATATTAACCCATACATGTCTGGTACATATCGAAGTTCAAGTAAGTCACTACCAACAGATAGACCCACATTAAGAGAATCTCACTATGTACAAAATTATCAACAAATCCCAAATATCTTTCCTTCACAATACGATAGAAAAAACAATTCATTTAACCTCCCTTTAGTTCATAACAGATATGCAAACAAAAGTGAATACGGTATTGGACATAAATTTTTAGATTGAGAAGGTTCAGTTACCTGATACGATAAAAATAATCCAGGTTCAAACGCGACTCAAGGTTCAGAAGATAATAGTGGTTGAGGTCCAATTAGCAAGGATGGTGGAGCTGCATTATTTATGTTCACAGACAAAGGTGGAGAATATTTAAAATATTTCTTAGAAGTTGAATTTGAACTTAAACCTAATATTTATTTTGACGGAACTGTTTCAAGTGATTTTAATAGTGGTGGACAATCATTTTTAGGTTTAGGTACAACTATTAGAGAAAAAGGATGATGAGGGGATAAATTCTGAGCAAGTGGTTTAATTAGACATAGTCAAAGAACGCAAAGTACTAATCTTAAATACATTACAAGAGAAAGTATGGCTAATAATGAATATGTTCAAGACACTGACATAATTCCTCAATCAACTTTCAAATTGTTTAGAACAGATAACAAAGATGCTGGTCAAGTAGTTATTGACAGATCAAATTTATTCAAAGCTGATACACCATTAGCTTCAAAAAGATCATTTAATACTAAAAACAGCGCAATTTTGACTGGTTCTGGTTGATCAAATCGTAATATTTCTCTTGAAGTGTCATTAGACAATCCTGAAGATAAGAAAAATTGAAAAGCAGTTTTCAGTCCGGAATTTGTTCCTTCAGCAACTTCTGGTTACATGGAAAGAAGTGTTACTTGAGATTATTCAGACTATAGAAAAGTAAAAATTGAAATTGAAAAAGCTAAATGACTAACGAGTCTTCAAAAATCGCATTTAACGACAGAACTAGAAAAGCAAGTAGATCAAGATTATAACTTGCCAGGTGGAACAGGTAAGAGAAATCTTAATGAATGAATTGCTTATGTTAAGACATATAATGACTTACAAAAACAAATTGAAGAAAAGTTCTTCGAAACAGTTAATTATGCATCAAGTGATGATGAATTAACTGTTGATGGTTATGAAGGAACTAAAAAGTTAGATTATTTATTTTCAACTTCTGATTACAAAAATAATATTGATTCTAGCAAATTTTCTTATTGACAATATGCTGCTTACAAGAGCGATGATTTTAATCGAAGTGAAAAATTATTTGATAGATCAAATGCTCCAATAACTGTTAACTATAGAAACCTTGAATTGACACTAGCAAATTGAAATAGAGTAAACTTAGGCGCTCCAAATGGTTTAGAAAACTTAAAAGCTTTAGAAGACAAAATTAACAACTACGCAGTTATTGCTAATTCAGAATACAACAAACAACAAATAAAGACTTTTATTAAAAATATTAAAACAAAAGCATTAAATAATTTTGTGAATATTCAAGTTAAAGACGATCAAGGCCAATCAAGTACAACATTAGCAAATGCTTGAAGAAACAATTGAAAATATGATTACTTAGGTGAAGTTCAAAAACTTGAAAAAGCTGTAATTTTAGCTAATGATATTTACACAAAAACTAAAACATTTAATCAAGAACTAAACACAATTAAAATTACTGATTTATTTACAGGTGGTAACTCATTAACCGATAAAAATCCAACAAATAATTCCTTTGTTTGATACGGAGAAACTGCTAGAGAAAAATTTACTAATGTAAATGAACCTGCTTGAACTAAATTGATGGATCAATTAATTGGTTCAGATCAAGAAAATAATAAGGCAAATAATGTATTTGCTTCAGAAACTAATTTATTGAATGCTAATTTAAAACAAAATTATTTAATAGGATTTAAAAACTTAGTTTCTTCATTAGACAATATTTTTGGTAACGGTGGTAAATTAGCTGAAGAATTTAAACAATATAACTACATCGATGCTAAAAAATATTATGATGTTGCTAATGAAGATACCAATTTAAAAGACTGATTTGGAAAAATAAGCAAAATAAAAGTTGGTGGAAACCAATTTGGCAATCGTCATAATTTTGCTACTAACTCAAATCAAGAGTTTGTGTTGCTTAAACCATATCAAAATGATATCAATAATTATTTATTACAAATTTCTAATACCGTTTACAAAGAATCTGCTAATGTTGTAAAAACTAAAATTAATGATTTACAAAACTTATCAGATGCCCAAAAACAAAGCTTTAATGGCGAAATCGACAAATTAATTGATACAAATTCAGCTACAAATAAATTAAATGTAGTGTATAAAAATGACAGTGATTTTACTAAAACTTTAGAATTAGCCAAAGAACAAGATAGAATCAATGCTATTGCTAAATCTTTAGCAACAACTGAAAATAAATTTGGTTATGATCAAGCGAATAATCAAACTAAATCTAATACTTTGGTTAAAGATGCACAATTAGCCGAATTCTATTTAGGAGAATCGTTAACTGACGCGACTGTTG
The DNA here is from genome assembly GCF_047785185.1 of Mycoplasma sp. 4079. Classification (NCBI taxonomy): domain Bacteria; kingdom Bacillati; phylum Mycoplasmatota; class Mollicutes; order Mycoplasmatales; family Mycoplasmataceae; genus Mycoplasma; species Mycoplasma sp. 4079. The sequence goes on from NZ_JBLNNG010000016.1 coordinate 3,403, forward strand.
AAATTAAATCTATTACACAAACTGAACAATTAACTGATAGCGGTAGTGCTAAATTAACTTATGTTGTTAAATCAACCAAGAAATTATATAGCACTACTATTCAAAGTGACGAAACTACTTCTAATTGAATAACAGGCTTTGCTGCTGATAGGGCTCAAGAAAAACAGAGAATTGATGCTTTAAGTGTCACATTTGCTCTTAAAACACCTAAATCAGTATTAGCTCGTGAAATTACTAAAGAAAATTTTACTCAATATATTAATGTAAATGGTATTAATGATCAAACTGAAGAAATTGTTCTTAAAGACAAATCATTTGTAGTTAATGATAAAACAGGAACATTAAAATTTGATTATGTAATCAGATCAAAAAGAATTAATGGTCTTGAAACTGACAAAATACAGGAAACAGTAAATAATTTCAAAACTGAAGTAGACAGATTAAATGATGTAGTTGCTAAAATTAAAAACAATACTTTAACTGTTACAAATAATTCAATCAATGACAAAGCAAATAGATTGCCTTCAGAAGTTAAAGACAATGAAATAACTTTTGCTGATATAAATAACCAAAATGCAAAAGTAAAAATTATTGACATTACTAAAAATGATGATAATGGTACTTTAACAATTAATTATGCTCTTACCTCAACTGTTGAAGGTTTAAAAGTTGTTCAATCAACTGAACAAAATAGTCTTACAGTTAATGGTTTCTTAACTACTCTAGAAAAGAAAAGACGCGAAGTATTACAATTAATTAATGATAGTAAGAACTTAAATGAAAAAGAAAAAACAGAATTTAGAAACAAAACTAATGAATCAACTCAAACTATTCAAAGTTTAGACGAATTAGCAACAAAAGTAAAAATTCATGATCTTTCTAATACAGTTAAAACAACTTATACTAATCTAAATAATAATCAAGTAGAAGATATCATTAACAAGATGCGTGAAAAGACTGTTTTTGATGATGCGCAATTATTATTTAATGATGCAAGCGAATTAGATGATGCTATGAGTGAATTACATGACAAAGTGTTAGAACAACTTAAAGTGTTAACTAATAATCAAAACATTACAGATGATCAGGATAATAGTGCAAAAACAGCTATTAACTATACCTTAGCTGATACTGATAAAAATAAAAACTATAACGATGCTTTATTAAAAGCTCAAAACCTTTTAAATAAAACATCAGGTGAAAACAAAGATTTAGCAACAATTAATACAATCATTCAAAACTTAACTAATACATATAATGAATTAAATGGTGAAGCTAACAAACAAAAATTCTTTAAAACAGTTGATAGTCAAACTAATTTATCAGAAGCACAAAAGAATGACTACAAAACATTAATTGTAAATTCTCAAAACTTCAATGATGCCAACGCATATACAAATATCACAATATCATTAAATAATGCATATCAAAAATTAGTGGATAAAATTGCTGAAACAAAACGTGTAAAAAGCGATGAACTTTATTCAGAAGATACAGAAGAAAGACAAAAAAACTTTGATGCCGCTATTAAAGCTGCTGAAGATTTCTTAACAGGCTTAAAAAATACTCGCATAACCAAAGAGAACGAAGCTAATTTTTCTAGTGAATCTAAAGCTAAAATTGAAACAAAAATCAAAGAATTAGAATCGGCTGTTTCTAACTTAGATGGTTATAGAAATAAACTTAAAAAAGCTATTGACAATTCACTTTATTTAACTAATGTTGAAAATTACAAAGATAAAATTGAAAGAGAATTTCCAACATACCCTAACAAACCAACTGATGAACAATGAAGTCAATTGTTAGGTGAAGCATTCAATGAAAGTAAAGGCAATGTAAAAAATAAAATTGTTTCTTATAACTTATTAACAACTACTGAGAAAAATAGCTTAAAGGGACAAGTTAATTCACAATCAATTAACACAACAGCAAGTAAACACTTTGATGAAAACTTAACTAGCGTATTAAATACAGCAGCAGAAAAACAAAAAATTAAAAAAGATGCAATTGACGCAATCGACAATTTAAGTAACTTAACTCAAAATCAAAAGAATTCATTCATTGAAACTATCAAACAACAAGATAGCGCAAATGCTAATGCTACTAAATTACAAGCCGAACAATTAAATCAAGCAATTGCAGACGCTAAGACAGTCATTTTAAATGAAGCTAAAGTATTAACACAAAATGATCAATTAACCTATGAAAATGTGTCAGGTGCTGAAAAAACAGCTTCACTTTATAAATTTGCTGATAATGATAAAAAGCAAGATTATGATCAAAAAGTAACGGCATTAATTAATCAAATGGGTCTTCATAACGCAAGTGTTGATAATATTAACAATGCTAAAACCAATTTAATTGCTGCTTACAATGCACTTAACGGTCAAACCAATCTTGATACTCAAAATACTGAAATCAATAAATTAAAAAAATTAAGTCCTAAACAAAAATTGGCAATTAAAGACAAAATGGCAAAAAGTGTTAATTTAACAGACTTAGAAGACATTGTTAATAAAGCCCAAACCTTAGATGGAAAAATAGCTGCTTTAGAAGCTAAAATAGCTGGAGCAGAAGCCAAAAAAACTGATGGTATTTACACTAAAGATACTGAAGGTAAACAAGCAGCTTTTGATCAAGCAATTGCTAATGCCGAATCAGCCTTAAATCGCTATAAAACAAAAGATTTAGCTAATTTAGGAGCAAGCGAATTAAATGCTCAAAGCGTGGCAATAATTTCAGATATAGATACCTTAGATTCTGAAATTAATAAATTAGATGGTTACAAAAACGAACTTAAAAAATCACTTAAAAACTGAGAACTATTAACAGAAACTAAAATCAAAGAACTTCAAACAAAAGTTGATGGCATTAGTGAAAAACAACCTTCTGAAGAAACAAAAGAAAGAATATTAGGCGAAGGTTTAAGTTTAAGTAAACAAAAAGCAAAAAGTGATTTAAACGTTGATAATTATCCTAATTTATCAACTGCTGAATTAACCAAATTAAATGAAGCTGTTGATTCTGCAAAACTTGATAAAACCGCTGATCATAAATATGATTCAGCTGTAAAAGCAGTCTTAGATAACGCTAAAACGCAAAATGATACTAAACAAAATGCTATTAACGAAATTAATAAGTTGAATTTCTTAACATCAGATCAAAAACAAGTATTTGTTAAAAAAGTTAAAGACAATACATCTGATCAAGCAAACAACATATTAGAAGAAGCTAAAGGTATTAATGATGCTATTCGAGATGCTCAAAAAGCAGTTATAGATGAAATTAATGAATTAACCTTCTCTGATTTAACATTTGAACAAGCTAAAACAGCTAAAAAAACAGCTGATAAATATAGATTGTCAAGCGATAAAGCAAAACAAGATTTTGATAATGCGATGGGCAAAATATATGAATTAGTAGTTTCTACTACAGCAACTAAGGAACAAATTAATTCTGCTAAATCAACCTTAGAAAGTGCTTTTGCTGCTTTAGATGGTCACTTAAAATCAAACGAACAAAAACAAGTAATTAACAATTTAAGTAATCTTAGCGAAGATCAAAAGAAAGCTTTAAAAGACAAAATAGATAATGCCACTACAGTTGATGAAGCTAATGCAATTGTTGAAGCAGCTAAAAACTTAGATAAAGCTATAGCTGATCTAAAAGCTAAAATAGCTGAAGCTGAAGGTAAAAAAGATAAAATTGAATATACAGGTGATACAACAGCTAACCAAGGCAAATTTAATCAAGCAATTCAAGATGCTAAAAGTGCCTTAGACACCTATGAAACAGTTGATTTAAGTAATTTAACCAAAGATCAAATTACTGAAAAAGCTGGTGAAATTAACACTCAAACATCAACCTTAAATGATGCAATTGGTGCCTTAGACGGTTATAGAAACAAATTTAAAGAAGACCTTAATAATTGAGAATTATTAGATGCTAGTGAAATTAAAACTTTACAAGACAAAGTTGATAAATTACAGAAACAACCAACACAGGAAGAAAAATCAAGCATCCTTCAAGAAGGATTAAGTTTAAGTAAAAGCAAAGCTTCGAACAAAATTAATAAGAATAATTATGCAAATCTTTCAAGTGAAGAAATTACTGAATTATTAAGAAAAGTTAATAGCGCATCACTTGATGAAACTCAAAGTCACAAATATGACGCTGCTGTTAAAGCTGTAATTAAAGAAGCTGAACAATTAAATCAAAATAAACAAGCAGCTATTAACGCAATTAATGGTTTAAGTGATTTAACAAAAAACCAAAAAACTGTATTTGAAAATCAGGTTAAATCATTGCCAACATCACAAGCTTCAACAGTTCAAGAAACTGCTACAACTTTAAATACTGCCATTTTAGAAGCTAAAAACGTTGTAAAAGAACAAATTCAAAAATTAGCAAAAGATGACCAATTAACCTATGAAACAGCTAAATCAGCAAATAAAGTTGCTGACAAGTATAGATTAGCAGATACTGCTTTAAAACAAACTTATGATGAAAAATTACAGGCTTTAAATAATTTAATTACTAAGGGCAATGTTTCAAAAACTGAAATTGATAATGCTAAAGGTGAATTAATTTCTGCTTATGATGCTCTTAATGGTGAAAGTAAAGCTAAAGATAAAAAAGACGTAATTGATGATTTAGATAATTTAACTCCTGATCAAAAACAAGCTTTAAAAGATAAAATTGATAGTTCTACGAATCAAGAAGAAGCAAACAAAATTATTGAAGTTGCTAAGAACTTAGATAAAGCTATAACTGATCTTAAAGCTAAAATAACTGAAGCTGAATCTAAGAAAAATGATTCTGAATACATAAACGATACAGCTGAAAATAAAGCCAAATTTGACGAAGCTATTAAGACTGCTAAAAAAGCCTTAAAAAGCTACGAAACAGCTGATTTAAGTAATTTAAACAAAGATCAAATTGCTGAAAAAACCGGCGAAATTAACACTCAAACGTCAACCTTAAATGATGCAATTGTTGCCTTAGATGGTTATAGAAACAAATTCAAAGAAGACCTTAATAATTGAGCATTGTTAGAACAAGAAGATGTTAAAAAACTTCAAGATAAAGTTGCTCAATTAGATAAGCAACCAACAACTGAACAAAAAGCTGCTTTACTTAAAGAAGGTTTAGATAAAAGTAAAGAAATTGCAACTAACAAAATTAATAAAACAAATTACGGTAATCTTTCAGATACTGAAATCAATGATTTATTAGAAAAAGTTAAAAATGCTGCGCTTGATGAAACAGCCGACCATAAATTTGATGCAAATGTTAACGATATTGTTCTTAAAGCTGATGATCTTCAACAAACTAAAGCTAATGCAATTAGTGCCATTGAAAACTTAAGTGATTTAACAGCTGAACAAAAAGCAGAATTTACTAAGCAAATTAAAGCTACACCTGTTTCACAAGCATCAACAATTCAAAACACAGCGAATGAATTAAACGAAGCAATTAAACAAGCTAAAGAAGCAGTGACAAATCAAATTAAAGTTTTAGCTAATAACAACCAATTAACCTATGAAACAGCTAAATCAGCAAATAAAGTTGCTGACAAGTATAGATTAGCTGATTCATCATTAAAAGCAACATATGATGAAAAATTACAAGCTTTAAATGATTTAATTGTTAAAGACAATGTTCCAAAAACAGAAATTGATAATGCCAAAGCTGCTCTTGTAACTGCTTATGAAGCATTAAATGGTAATGAAAAAGCCAAAGAACAAAAGAGTGCTATTAAAAAATTAAATAACTTAACTCTTAAACAAAAAGAACAGTTGAAAGAAAAAATTGACAATGCATCTGATCAAGAAACAGCAAATCAAATTATTGAAAAAGCTAAACAATTAGATCAAGCAATTAGTGATTTAAAAACTAAACTTAATGAAGCTAAAAATACTAAAGAACAACCTGTTTATCTTAACGATACAACAACAAATAAAGAAGCTTTAGACAATCAAATTACTGCAACTGAAAAATTATTAAAAGACTTAGAATCATTTGATTTAGCAACAAATAGCAATGATCAAATAATCGCTAAAACCACTGAAGTTAAAAAACAAAAAGAATCATTAAATACTGCTATTACTAATTTAGATGGTAAAAGAGAAGCATTAAGAAATGAAATTAACGCTTATGCACCTGAATTATTAGATAATAAACAAGATTATTTAGATAGAATTAATCAACTTGATAAAAATAATTGAGACGAAGAAGCTGCAAATGCAATATTGAACAATTCTTTAAATAAGGCTAAAGAAAATGCACAAAATCAAATTGATGCATTAACTAACTTAACTAATGAGGAAAAAGCTGCATTCAAACAACAAATCAATGATGCTCAAAAAAGTGCAAGCAATCAACCTGTTTCAAACATTAGTGCCATCTTAAACGAAGCTAAAGCTCAAAATAATACTAAACAAGCAGCAATTGATCATATCAAAGGTTTAAACAATCTAAATGATGATCAAAAAGCAGCCTTAGTTCAAGAAGTTAAAGCAGCAGCTTCAAGTGAAGCTGAAACACTTAAAACTAAAGCAAATGAATTGAATACTTCTATGAAAAACACTAAAGATAAAGTCTTAGAAGAATTGCAAACATTAACTGAAAATTCTAATTTAGAATTAAATGATGATGCTTATTCAGCAGACAAAACTTTAGACAACTATCAATTTGCTTCATCTGATGTTAAAGTTAATTACGATGCTAAATTAGCAAAAATTAAAGAATTATTAAGCCAAAACACAGATAAAGCAACAATCGATCAAGCATTAAAAGAATTAGAAAAAGCTTACAATGCACTTAATGGTGAAGAAAACAAAAATAAAAAAGCTGCAGAAGTTGATAAACTTGATAATTTATCAAAAGATCAAAAAGATAAAATTAAAGACTTATTAAGTAATGCTACTGATGAAGAAGCTGCACAAAAAATCTTAGAAAAAGCTCAAAAATTAAACTTAGATCTTGGCGATTTAGAAAAACAAATTACTTCTACAAAAGCTAAAGTTGCAACAAGTATTTATACCAACGATGCGCAAGACAGAAAAGAAGCTGTTGATCAAGCCTTGAAAAATGCTAAAGATAAATTAGCAGAATTGAAAGCTAAAGATTTAAGTAATGCAACTGCTGATTCATTAAATGGTTTAGCTAATGAAGCAAACCAAAGTAAAGAAGCCTTAAAAACTGCTGATGAAGCACTTGATGGAAATAGAGAAGTATTAAGAAATGACATTAATAATCATTTCCCAAGTCTAAACGAAAACCAAAAAGGCTTATTGAAAGCAGAAATTGAAAAATTACCAAAAGTTCCAACACAAGAAGAAACACAAGCTGTTTATGACAAGGCTCTTAAATATGCACAAACCAATGCCAAAGACGAATTAGCTAAACTAGATAATTTAACTAAAGCTGAAAAAGATACATATATTGCTAAAATTGAAGCCACCACATTAGATAAAACAAATGAAGATTTTGCCATTAATGTTAAAAATCTTTTAGATCAAGCCAAAACTGATGAAACAGCTAAAGCCCAAGCTATTAAAACAATTAATAATTTAACTAACTTAAATCCAGCTCAAAAATCTTCCTTAACTGAAGAAATCAAAAATAACCAAGCAAGTGAAGCTAATAATATTGTTGAAAAAGCTAAAGCAATTGATAACAAAATGAAAGCTTACAAAGATATAGCTGAAGTTGATAAAACAAGTGTTGATTATGTTGAAGCTGACGAAGATCGTCAAGTTAAATACAATAATCAAGTAGCAATTAGAGCTGAAGATTTAGGTGATAATGGAACTAATTTAAGTGTTGAGCAAATTGATACTAAAATCACTGAACTAAATAATGCAATCAATGGATTAAATGGTGAAGAAAAAGTTGATCAAGCTAAAGAAAATGCTATTGCTAAAATTAATGGCGAAAACTCAATTTACACTAACTTAACTGCTCAACAAAAAGATGAAGCCATTGCTAAAATTAATGAGCAAAATTCAGTTGCCGATGTAAATTCTGTCGATGCTAATAATGCCTTGGTTAATGGTACAATGGCTACACTTGGTCAATACTTAAGCAACGAAACTAAGATTAAAAGCGATATTAATTACACAGGTTCAGAAGAAGATTTAAGAAAAGCATATGATGATGCTATTAAAGCCTTAAAAGACTATGAATCAGCTTTAAACGAACCAAGTGATGATACAAAAGACATCTTAAACAATAACAAGATTGCAGAAAAAATCAATGTGGTTCATGAAGCAATTAATAACTTAAATGGTAAAGAACACATTAAAACAGTTAGAGCTGAAGAAATTGCTAAAATTAATGCTTTAAAAAACATTAATGATGCTCAAAAATCAGCTTTAATTGCTAAAGTTGATAAGGCTACAACTCCTGAAGATGTTAGAGCTGTAACTGAAGAAGCACAAGCATTAGATGAAAAAATGGCTGAGCTTAAACAAGCAGTTGCTGACAAGCAAGACACACCTAATAGTGTTGATTACAAAAACGCAACTGAAGTAAAAATGCGTGAATTTGATAAAGCGTTTAATAATGCAAGCAATTTAGCTGACAAAGAAAACGGAAGCGCTGAATTAAGTATTGAGAACATAGATTCATTAATTGAAAAATTAAATGTTGCTGCTCAAAACCTTGATGGCGATGAAAAAATAAATAACAAAAAAGCTGAAGCAAAAAACGTAATTAATAGTCTTGAACATCTTAATGACGCTCAAAAAACAGCTTTAATTGAAGAAGTTGATAAAGCTAAATTGTTAGCTAATGTTGATAAAGTGGTTGATAAAGCGCAAACATTGAACAATGCTATGGGTCAATTAAAAGAAACAGCTAAGGCAATTAATGATGAATTAACTCAACCAGATAATCCTAAATATGTCGCAGCTTCTCAAGAACCAAAAGCGAACTATGATGAAGCTAAAACTAAAGTTGATCAATTAATCAGTAAACAAGGTTCAAATGAAGACGTTGCTAAAGTATTAGAATTAGAAAAAGCATTAATTGACGCTAAAAATGCTCTTGATGGTGATAAAAACTTTGAATATGCTAAAGAAAAAGCGATTGAAAAAGTTAATAAAAATAACAACTTATCTCCTGCTGAAAAACAAGTTTTAATAGATCAAGTTAAAGACTTAGCTATTCCTTCTAATTCAGATAATGCTGATGAAGTTCAAAACTTCAAAGACAATTTAGATAAAATCGTTAATAAAACAAACTTAATTAATGATGTTAAAAACAATCCTAATTTAACACTTGAACAAAAAGCAGATTTAATTGACGATATTCAAAAAGCTAATGTTGATGATAAATTAAACAAAGAAGCTAACAAAAATTCATACGGTGATACATTAGACAACATTAAAGCTAAAGAAACAGCTTATGAAAGAATTAACGCTACTGATGACTCTCAATTAAACACTGAAGATAAAGCAAAATTAAGTGATAATATCAGTCAATTAGACCCTAGAGATAAAACATTTGCTGATCAATTAGCTAATGAAGAACTTAAAGAAAATAAAATTAAAGAAATCAGAAGCAATCCTAATTTAACTGATGATCAAAAATCACAATTAATTGATGAAGTTGCTAACTTAGACAATAAGCAAGATGATTTAGAAAATCAAATTGCTAACATTGATCAAAAAGCTAAACTAATTGAAAAAATTCAAACTAATGAACACATTAGCGATGAAGACAAAAACAAATTAGTAAATGAAGTAATTAATGTGCCTCATGATGACAGTAAATTAACTGATAAATTAAATAACATTGAATCTAAATTGAATTTAATTGACCAAATTAAACAAAATCCTAAATTAGATGAAAATACTAAAGAAGCTTTAATTGATCAAGTTCATAACTTAGCAAAAGATTCAGATAATTTTGCTACTGAAGCAGATAATATTTCAGCTAAAGTTAAAGCAATTGAACAAATTAAAGCAAATGATGAGTTAACTAAAGAAAATAAAGCAAATCTAGTTAATGAAATTATTGACTTAGATAACAATCAAACCAAATCAAGTCTTGATCATCAAATTAGTAATGTTGATAAAAAAGCCGCACTTTACGAACAAATTAACCAATCAGACTTGCCACAAGCTCAAAAAGATGCATTAATTGCTGAATTAGACCCAATTAATGCTAATAGCGAAAATGCTTTAGTAAGCTTTGACAACATCAAAGATCAATTAAATAAATTAAGTAAAATTAATAATGATCAATCTTTAAGTGACAATGATAAAGCTAAATTAGTTGAAGATGTTTTAGCTAACAATCCAACTGAACAAAATTACAATGAAATAGCTAAAAACATTGATAAGAAACAAGAAGCAATTGATCAAATTAGACAAAATCCAAACTTGACACAAGAACAAAAAGATTCAATTTCTCAAAACATTAGAGAATTAGATGAAACAAGCGAAGAATTTACTAATAAGTTAGACAATGAAAAAGCTAGATTAGACTTAATTGATCAATTACATCAAGAAGCTAAAGACAACAAAATTTCTGATGAAACTAGAGATAAATTAATTAGCGAAACATTGAATTTAGCTAATGATTCAAGCTTTGTAAATAACTTAAATAACGTTAAAACTAAAGACAAATTAATTCAACAAGTTAAAGAGAGCGACATGCTTAATGACACAACCAAATCAACATTAATCAATAACATTTTAGATAATAATGCTACAAGCACAGAATTTGATAATAAACATAATCAAATTACTCAATTATATGTTGATGCTGAAGAATTGGCTAAAGCTAAAAATGATTTAGTGGATTTAACCAAATCTAAGAAATTTGAAAAATTAACTAAAGCTAAACAAGATGCAATTAACAAAGCAATTACTGATTCAGATGAAATTTTAAATAATCTTAACTCTCATAATAACGAAGATGTAGTTAAACAAACAACTATTGATAAAAGATTAAAAGAAGCATCACCGATCTTAATCTGACCATACATTGTAGCTGTTTCAGCTGTAACTTGATTAATTGGTATGTTAATCTTTGTATTCGGTAGAAAG
>NZ_JBLNNG010000017.1:0-14242 GCF_047785185.1 Mycoplasma sp. 4079
CATTTGTTATAGAAAATCTATCATTGTAATTAAAAATAACAAAAAACGAAAGCGCCTTATTTATAGGTGTTTTCGTTTTTTAGCCCTTTTTAACTTGGAAACTCAGGTTGTGTAAGCTTCCCAAAAGTCATATTTGAACGTACAGCATTAGAGAAGTCTTCACCATAAAAGTATTCTAATATAGTGAACCCAAAATCTAATGAAGCAGTTGCATTTGACGCTGTAATAAGGTTCCTGTCTATATTAGTGAATGGAGTGTTTTTTCAATTGTTAAAGTTAATGATTTTTCCATCTTTTCAGAATGGTTTACTTCATTCAGAAAAGAATGAAACGTATTTTTGGTCTTTGATTATATTAAATTCAGCTAAAACGTTTGGTGCATCACAGATAGCTGCAAGGGGTTTGTTAAGGTCATTAAAGAATTTGTTAATTAATTCTAATGATTGCTGATTTTGTCTAAGTGTTTGACAACCTCTACCTCCAGGTACGAACATTAAATCAAATTCATTTAAATTAACTGAATTAACAATGTTTGTTATTTTAACAATATTAAATTGTCCTGAAGCTTCTTTTAAGTTTGGAGAATAATAAGTAATTGATTCTAGTTTGCCTGAAGCGACTAAAACAGATAAAGTTGTGTTTAATTCTATGTCATTAAATTTATCTTCAATTATTACAAGAAGTTTCATTATTTTTTACCTCTTTTAATCACACCTTTTCAAATTAAGTATAAGAATACTGTTAAAGGTAATAATACAACTAAGATGAAAACAATAATGTAAGCTTTAATTCAAGCTTTATTCTCTAATCTTCTATCTGTATTTGTTTTAGCAACAACTTCTTCTGGGTTGTTTAAGATTGCTAATTTAATTTCAGCTTGTCTTTTTCTATCGTAAATTCTAAGAATGGTGAATACAATCGCAGTAGCTGCTATTGTAGTTCCTAAAATAATTAGCATATTTTTAGTGCTTCCAAAAGCATTATCTAAAATGTCTGTTCATTCAACTTTTGAGTTAATGTAAATTCATGAACCTTCTTGACCCATATTTACTTCTCAAGGGGATGTGAAGTAAAGTAAGCAAACTACAGCAATGAACAACCCGATATATGTTAAGAAGAATGCGTAGATTCAGCTTAAACGAAGCATTTTGAGTGTAATTGCTCTGTATGCTTCAGCAATAAGAACACCATTCATTTGTGTTCCGTTAATGTAACTGTTTTTAGTTATTTCTTCAGTTTTAACCCATGACTTACGTCTTGTTAAAGCTTTAATTCATAAACTTAATGAAATTAAGAAAATAATGCTTATTCCGATGTATCAAGCAATACCTTGTGTGTGAGGAGGTTTTGAGTTAAATGTATTAACAAAATAATTAATAATTGTAGCAACTATACAAAGACAGAAAATAGAAAATCATATCGAGAAAGAAAGTAATGCTAGTTTTTTCTCTCTTTTAAATAATTTAAGAATATTTTCAGGAACTATGCTTTTTGGATTTACATTAGTAACTTCGTTTGTGGCAACATTTTGAACTTGTGTTTGATTTGCATAAACACCAGTTGAACCAGATGAGTTTTGAACTGAAACTGGATTTTGATTTTGTTGTTCTTGATTATTCATAATTACTCACTTGCTCCTGTTGACATATTTGGATCTGGTTGAGGATTCTCTGTATTTGGTTGATTATTTGTGTTGCCTAAGGTTTCAGTTGTTTCTTGTTTATTAAGATCTTTTAAAACAGAATTTTTAAGGTTTCCTAAAATTCCTAAAGCTAAATCTGCTGTATTTGTTTTTTCAGAGATTGTTGGGTTAATTTTTAAAATCGCATCAACAATTTTTGATAAGTTTTGCTCTTGTGAACTATCTGATTTAGCTGCTGCTAACCCTAGCATTCCGAAGACATTTTTGACTTCTTCTGGAATTAATGTAATTGAATTTTGTTGTAATTCTTCATTGATTTTATCAACAACAAATTTTGTAAAGTCTGCTTTATTTTGTTCGCTTGAGTTCAATGTTGAACCAGGATTTGCTGCAATAAATTGAGCTTCGTATTTTGTAATGTAAGCTTCAAGTTCTTTATTGTTTTTTATTTCATTTTTAGATTTTTCATCTAGTAATGTAGGAATGTTTTTGGCAACTATATCAACAAATTTTTCATTTTCTAAGATAGCTGCAATAGTGTTTGAGTTTTTAAGTAATTTTTCAATATCATCTTTAGATAATGAATTTGGTTCCTTGATAAATTTAATTGCTAAATCATGTAATTCTGAGTCGACAAATAATTGAACCATTGAGAAAATCCCTGAAGCCAAGTTTGTTACAGATGAACCTTGGCCACCAGTCATAATTTTCACACCAATTTCTGTAGCTTTATTTGCTTTATTCGAGTTGGGTGCCATTGTTGAAATTACGTTAGCAAGTAATAATGAACCGGGTAAGGTAAGAATTACGTTTGTAATTGCTCATAAACCACCAAAACCTGCTCTAGATAATTTAGATCTTTTCTTATTTTTCTCTTTTCTTTTCTTTATTGTTGCTAAATGAATGATTCCGATTATTAATCATAAAAATCCTCTAACACCTCAGTAAACTGCTAAAGAAATGAATGTTATTGCAAATGTAAGAATTTCATATGCAGATTGAAATTTTTGATCTTCTTGTGCTTTTTTCTCAAATGCAGCTTTAAGAGCTACTGATAAAATAACAGAAACGATAATTGTGATAACTATTGAAACTGTTTTAAAAATAGTTCATTTTCATCTTAAGAATCAACCTGTTACAAATGAAAATAAAACGAGTGTAACAATTAAAATAGGCATTCAAATAGTTGGGTCTGAAATTTTAGACGACATCAAATTCGCGAAGAAGTCATATAACTTATCCATTGCGTTCGATGACTCACTACTTGATGATGTTTGAGTTTCAAAAAATGTAAGCATATTCTCCTTTCTATATTTTTTAGTTAGTTAAATTACAAGAATTTAGCTTTAGGTAGTTTCTTTCATGGGTTTTTCTTAGCAATTCTATCGATAAATAACATTCCGTTTAAGTGGTCTAATTCGTGTTGAAATACTATTGCTAAATATCCGTCAACTGTTAAGTTTTGGAATTCTCTGGCAAAATAGCTGTAAGCTCTGACTGTTATTTTTTCAGATCTATAAACATATCCTTCTTGGTCTGGTCAATCTTCGGAAACACTTAAGCAACCCTCACCTTCAGAAAGTGCAATTTTCTTATCGCTTTTAGCAATAATAACAGGGTTAAATAAAACATCTTTATAAATTGTGTTACCTAATTCATCTTGTATAAAAACATAAAAGACATTTTTTAGAACACCATATTGAACTGCTGCTACACCAACTCCAGCTCTAAATTCAGAACCGTCTTTTTGCGAATCATCAATGTGATAAATCATTTTCTCAGCTAATTCAATATCCTCATCAGTTAATGGAAGAGGTACGTCTTGTGATTTTTTTCTAAGTACTTTTTCTGGTAATTGTACGATTTCTACTTTAAATTTTTTATTCATAATATTAATTATAATATATTAAATTAATTATAATTTAATATAAATTAGCTAACGAAGTATATTCAATTAATTAGGAGGGACAATGACAGCGATTCAACTTAGCAATTCAATTTTGTTTAATATTTTATTATTCATTTTTGGATACATTGTAGGATCCTTAAACACTTCAATTATATGAGGGAAAATTGTTAGAAAAGATGTTAGAGAGCTTCATTCAAAAAATGCAGGAGCAACTAATTCCTCTAGAGTACTAGGAAAAAAAGCAGGACTATGCATTTTATTAATAGATATTTTTAAAACAATTTTAATGGTTTCAATTGCGTATGGATTGTGCAAGGCTATCAATAAAAATAGCTTAAATATGAGCCTATATGTATTTCCAATTTTATGTGGTTTAGGAGTTGTTGTCGGGCATTGTTTTCCTATTTTCTTCCAATTCAACGGTGGAAAAGGAGTTGCTACATCAATTGGTTTATTAATTTCAATCAACATTGCACTTTTACCAATTGCTGCAGTTATATTCTTTGCAGTATTATTCTGAAAAAAATATGTTTCATTAGCAAGTATTGTGTCAGCTCTTTTAATGACACCTGTAATTATGTTTGCTCACTGATTTTTAAGTTCAGATCTTTCTTGAGCAACTAATATGAAATGACTTGCTGATTATAATCAGCATACAACTGCATCGCTTTATAATTATCAATTAACTAGTGGAATTTTCTTTATAGCAGCGGTACTACTAATAGTTATAATGCACAGAGATAATTTAGTTAGAATTTTTAAGAACCAGGAAAGAAAGTTATCTTTTTTAGATAGAAGTAACAAAAAATAGAGAGACTTAAAATCTCTCTATTTTTTGTTAAATTAAATTAAATTAAATCATTATTTTTCAATGTTGTAGAATGCTTCTCTACCTTTGAATGAAGATACAGAACCTAATTCTTCTTCAATTGCTAATAATCTGTTGTATTTTGCAATTCTATCTGTTCTTGATAATGAACCTGTCTTAATTTGTCCTGTGTTCATAGCAACAGCAATATCAGCGATTGTTGTATCTTCTGTTTCACCTGAACGGTGTGATACAACTGCTGTCATATTTGCTTTTTGAGCCATTTGGATAGCTTCAAAAGTTTCTGTTAATGAACCGATTTGGTTAATTTTAATTAAGATTGAGTTCATTGATTTTTCTTCAATAGCACGTTTTAAAATTGCTGTGTTTGTAACTGTTAAGTCATCTCCAACAATTTGTAATTTGTTTCCTAATTCTGTTGTGAATTTTTTGAATCCTTCTCAGTCACCTTCAGCAAATCCATCTTCGATTGAAATGATTGGATACTTGTCAACTAAGTGTTTTAAGTAATCTAACATTTCATCTGATGTATATGTGAATTTAGTATCTGTTAAGTGTTCAAATCCAGGTAATTGTTTTTCAACAGCTGCTTTTAATTTTTTGAATGTGTATACACCATCTTCATATAATTCACTTGATGCACAGTCCATTGCAATAGCAACAGCGTTTTCACCTGATTTAGCAGGAACATATCCAGCTGCTTTAATAGCTTGAACTAAGAAGTCTAAAGCTTCTTCGTGTGATTTGAAGTTTGGAGCAAATCCACCTTCATCACCAACTTGAACACCGTGTCCGTGTTTTTTAAGTAATTTAGCTAAGTTATGGAAAACAAAGTTAGCCATTTGTAAAGCTTCACGGAATGTTTTAGCTCCAACTGGCATAATCATAAATTCTTGGAAGTCAATTGTGTTTGAAGCGTGTTCTCCACCATTGATAACGTTTAACATAGGAACTGGTAATTCGTGAGCGTTAAATCCACCTAAGTATTTGTAAAGTGGAATTTGTAATTCATTAGCAGCAGCTCTAGCAACAGCTAATGAAACTCCTAAGATAGCATTAGCACCGAATTTAGATTTGTTTTCTGTACCATCTAATTCAATCATTTTTCTATCAATTTCACGTTGTAATGTAACTTCCATACCTTCGATGTAAGGAGCAATATCGTTGTTAACGTGATCAACTGCTAACATAACTCCTTTTCCACCAAATCAGTTACTTTCATATTCAGAACCTTTGTCCCTTAATTCAAGAGCTTCACGTGATCCTGTAGATGCACCTGAAGGAACTTTAGCAATACCGTATCCACCGAATTCTGTGAATACTTCAACTTCAACAGTTGGGTTACCACGTGAGTCTAGAATTTCACGTGCGTGAATTTTTTTAATTGCTGACATTTAGTCTCCTTTATTTAATTTTTAATGTACATTTAAATTAATTAACTTTTCTTCTAGAAAAGTAATGTAATTATAACATTTTTAAATTTATATACTTTGAGCAAGTTTATCTGTGATTAATTTCACATTTTTGTTTAATTTTGTGCGATTTTTAAACTCTGTTAAGCTTGAATGTTCTCAAAAATAACTTTCAATGTAACTACCAAAACATTTATGTGTAAGCGTTAAAAGTATTTTTTCAAGGATTAATAAAACTAAATAAAAAAAATAAAAAATATTGATACACACGGGTAAGTTGTTATATAATTGCTTTGCTAAATTATTATCAAAATAAATAGCTTAACAATATTAATCTTAAAATTTATCAAATCACAAACGAAAGGAAGCATAAAATGCCAACAACTAATCAATTAGTTACAAATGGTCGTAGCTCAAAAATTAAAAAACAAAACGCTCCTGCTTTAAGCGTTAGCTACAACTCATTAATTAAAAAAGCTAAAAAAATGGCTTCACCATTTAAACGTGGTGTATGTACTCGTGTTGCTACAATGACACCTAAAAAACCTAACTCTGCATTACGTAAATATGCTCGTGTTAAATTATCAAACGGAATGGAAGTTACAGCTTACATTCCAGGAGAAGGACACAACCTTCAAGAACACTCAGTTGTTTTAATCCGTGGAGGACGTGTTAAAGACTTACCTGGGGTTAGATACCACATCGTTCGTGGAACACAAGATGCTGCTGGGGTAGCAAAACGTAACCAAGGACGTAGTTTATACGGTGCTAAAAAACCTAAATCAGAATAATAATTTAAATTAATTTATACACACAATAATTATTAATATAAGGAGGACATATGTCAAGAAAAAAAAGTGCCCCAATACGTGAAGTACTTGCAGATCCAGTTTTTAACTCTGTTATTGTTACAAAGTTAATTAACCAAATTATGTTAGATGGTAAAAAATCTATCGCTCAAGATATTTTATATTCAGCATTTAACATTATTAAAGAAAAAACTCAAAGAGAACCAATGGAAGTTTTCTTAGAAGCAGTTGAAAACATTACACCTCAATTAGAAATCAGAACAAGAAGAATTGGTGGAACAAACTACCAAGTTCCTACAGAAGTTTCTCCTCGTAGAAAACAAACATTAGCATTAAGATGACTTGTTCAATACTCAAGATTAAGAAATGAAAAAACAATGGATGTTCGTTTAGCTAATGAAATCATTGATGCATCAAACAAAACAGGTGGAGCTATCAAAAAACGTGAAGATACACACAAAATGGCTGAAGCTAACCGTGCATTTGCACACTTCAGATGATAGTCTAAGGTTTATTTATGGCTAGAGAATATGAATTAAAAGATTACCGTAATATCGGTATTATGGCCCACATTGATGCTGGAAAAACAACAACTACAGAAAGAATTTTATTCCACACAGGTAAAATTCACAAAATTGGTGAAACACACGATGGTGCTTCACAAATGGACTGAATGGCACAAGAACAAGAACGTGGAATCACAATTACATCAGCTGCTACAACAGCTTTCTGAAAAGGAAAAAGAATTAACATTATCGATACACCAGGACACGTTGACTTCACAGTTGAGGTTGAACGTTCATTACGTGTATTAGATGGTGCTGTAGCAGTTCTTGATGCTCAATCAGGAGTTGAACCTCAAACAGAAACAGTTTGAAGACAAGCTACAAACTACAAAGTTCCTCGTATTGTTTACGTTAACAAAATGGATAAAGCTGGTGCTGACTTCGCAGCTTCAGTTGCTTCAGTTAAACAACGTTTAGGTGGAAATGCAGTTGCTATCCAATGACCTATCGGTGCTGAATCAGATTTCGAAGGTATTATTGACCTTGTTACATTAGAAGCGATTAAATACAACGGAGAACCACAAGAAGAAGAATTTCCAACAGAAATTCCTGCTCACTTAAAAGACATCGTTGCTGAAAAACGTCAAGAATTATTAGAAGCGGTTGCTAACTTTGACGAAGAATTAATGATGTTAGTTCTTGAAGGTGGAGATTTAAGTGTTGAAGAATTTAAAGCTGCAATTAGAAAAGCTACTTTAACATCAGAATTCTTCCCAGTAGTATGTGGAACATCATTCAAAAACAAAGGTGTTAAGAGAATGATTGACGCTGTTGTTGATTATTTACCATCACCACTTGATGTACCACCAATCCCTGCTTTCGATGGGGATAAAGAAATATTTGTTAATGCAACAGACGATGGAGACTTTTCTTCATTAGCTTTCAAAGTTATGACAGACCCATACGTAGGTTCATTAACATTCTTCCGTGTATACCGTGGAGTTCTTGAAAAAGGAAGCTACGTATACAACACAACTAAAGAACAAAAAGAACGTATTGGACGTATTTTACAAATGCACGCTAACTCACGTGTAGAAATTGACGAATGTAGAGCTGGAGATATTGCCGCTGCTGTTGGTCTTAAATACACAACAACAGGAGATACATTAGTTGGAGAAAAATCACCAAAAATCGTTCTTGAAAAAATGGTATTCCCTGAACCAGTTATCTCACAAGCTTTAGAACCAGAATCAAAAGCTGCTACAGAAAAATTATCATTAGGATTACAAAAATTAGCTGCTGAGGACCCTACATTTAGAACATATACTGATGAAGAAACAGGTCAAACAATTATTGCCGGAATGGGTGAATTACACTTAGACATTATTGTTGATCGTTTAAAACGTGAATTTGGTGTTAAAGCTAAAGTTGGAGCACCTCAAGTTTCATACCGTGAAACAATTACAATTCCTGCTGAAGTTGAAGGAAAACACATCAAACAATCAGGAGGAAAAGGACAATATGGACACGTATGAATCAAATTCGAACCAAACCCAGATGGTGGATTTGAATTCGTGGACAAAATTGTTGGTGGAAAAATTCCTAAAGAATACATTAAATCAATTCAAAAAGGTCTTGAAGAAAAAATGGCAGCTGGTATTTTAGCTGGTTACCCAATGATCGACGTTAAAGCTACATTATTCGATGGATCATATCACGACGTTGACTCATCAGAAATGGCTTACAAAATCGCTGCTTCTAAAGCACTTACAAAAGCAAAAGATAAAATTGGTACAGTATTATTAGAACCAATTATGGACGTTTCAGTAGTTGTTCCATCAGATCACATCGGAGATGTTATCGGTGACTTATCAAGACGTAGAGGACTTGTTAACGACCAAGAACAAAGAAATGATGGAGCTGTTATTGTTAGAGCAATGGTTCCTCTTTCAGAAATGTTCGGTTACTCAACAGAACTTAGATCTATGACAAGTGGACGTGGAACATACCAAATGCAATTTGATCACTATGAAAAAACTCCAAAATCAATTGCTGATGAAATTATTAAACGTAGAAACATTCAAGATAAAGATGAAGATTAATATTTAAATTTTCACTTTAAATAATTTAAAAAAGTAGGTATATCCTACTTTTTATTTTTTACTTATTTAACTTATACACTATTGCAAAAGTAAAATTAACCCAATAATCAAGGAGTTATTAATCAGCATCATAATACTATGTATAATAGTATTATGTTAAATATAGTTTTATATCAACCGGAAATTGCCCCAAATACAGGGAATATAATCAGAACTTGTTATGCACTAGGTGCAAAATTACACATTATCAAACCAACAAGTTTTGACCTTCATCCTAAATATCTTAAAAGAGCAGGTGCAGGAAGAATGCTCAGTGACATTCAACATGAAATTCATAACTCATATGAAGATTTTTACAATAAGTACAAAGATAAAAAAATATTTTATGTAACTAGATATGGTTTAGAGACATATACAAATGTTAAATATAATGAAGTACACGAACAAACTGGTGAAGTGTGATTAATGTTTGGTAGAGAATCTACAGGTATTGATAAGAGAATCTTAAAAGAAAATTTAGAAGATTGCATCAGAATACCGATGGTTTCAGCTATGCGTTCAATTAATCTTGCTAACTGTGTTGCTATTTTAGGTTTTGAAGTTATGAGACAACTTGATTTTAAAGATTTATCAAAATTTGAAGTTGAAAAAGGAAAACATTACTTAGAACAATATGATGAAAATAATAACCAGTAAGCAAAATCAGTTTATCAAGGATGTTTATAAACTTTTAGATAAAAAATATAGAAGTAAAGAATCTAAGTTTTTAGTTGAAGGTTATCACTTAGTCAATGAAGCAAAAGAAAAGGGTATTTTGCTAGAAACAATTGAAGTAGTTGATAAAAATAAATTTGCTGATTCGATTTTAGTCACAGAGGAAATCTTAAATTATTTATCAGACACATCTACACCACAAGGAATTATAGGTATTTGTAAATTTCCTGATATCTCAAGATCAATTAGTAACAGAGTTTTATTTTTAAATAATTTGCAAGAACCAGGAAATGTAGGGACAATTTTTAGATTAGCGAGAGCCTTTGATTTTGATACTGTTATCATCCAAAATTTTGATTACTTTAACCCAAAAGTTATTCGTTCTTCACAAGGAGCACTTTTTGATTTAAATTTGATCAAGACAAATAATATTGATATTTTAAAGGAACTTAAAAAACAAAACTATATTTTATATGCAACTATGTTAGATACAAATGCTAAGAAGTTAAATGAAATTGATTTTTCAAAAGAAGAAAAAATTGTCATTATTTTAGGAAACGAAGGTAATGGAATTGATAATCAAACAGCTTCATTATCTGATGAAAAAGTTTACATTCCAATTTCATTTGAAAGTTTAAATGTAGCAACTGCTGCAGCAATTGTGTTGAACAAAGTTAGAAATGGGTAATTATGAATAAATTCGATAATTTAATTGAACAAATTAAAAACTATAACTTTCATTTATCTTTAGAAGGGTACAATAAAACAGAAGTTGAAAGTCATTTAAATGAATTGATTAGACAAATTAATGAAATTGTTAATGAAATAAATGAATCAACAGAAAGAACAGAATTATATAAAGCTCAATATAAAGAACTTTACAAAGAAAATAAAATTCTTGCTGAAGAAGTTAATAAACTTAGATTAGAACTGGAAAAATTAAATAAATAGGATAATTATGGAATTAGAACACAAAGAACAAAAATATGATAATTTAATTCAATGATTCCCTGGTCATATGGCAAAGGCTTTCAAGGAATTAAAAGAAAAAGCTTCATTAGCCGATATTTTTATAGTAGTTTTAGATGCAAGATGTCCAATTAGTTCATATAACGAAGACTTTGATAAAATTGCACCACAAAAAAAGAGATTGTTCATTATTACTAAATCAGATTTAATGGATCAATCGAAAAAAGCAAAAATTGAAAAAAGATTTGCAAGCGAAACGTTATTATGATTAGATCTTAGAAAATCATCTTCAAAACAAGTTATTTTAAAAACAATTAAAAAACTTTCACAAGAAAGAATTAATAAAAACAGAGAAAAAGGGATGTTGATAACCAGAATGAAATCATTTGTTGTTGGTGTTCCAAACTGTGGAAAAAGTACACTTATTAATTTAGTTTCAGACAAAAAAACTTTAAAAGTTGCTAACTATCCAGGTGTAACCAGAGAAAATAAGTGAGTTGTTAACGGTGAATATTTATTTTTAGATACACCAGGTATTTTGCTTCCTAAATTTGAAGATCAAGAAGTTGCTGTTAAATTATTAATCACAGGTGCTATCAAATTAGATAATTTCTCACCAGAGGTTGTTTCAATGAAGTTTTATGGATTAATTTCAAAATATTATCCAGAAAAATTAGAACAATTAGGTCTAAAACCATCTCAAGATGATATTGAAATTTACTCACAATTATTTAGCTATGGTGAAAGATTTAAAATTTACAAAGAAAACCAAAGAATTGACACTGTAAAAACTTACCAACATTTTATAAATTGAGCTAAAAATTTAGAAGGAGTTACATACGATTAATTCGTATGTTTTTTATTTAATCTTTTATAATATTTAAACTATGAGTCAAAACAATACATACAATGCAAGTAATATTCAACAATTAAAAGGGCTTGAAGCTGTTAGAAAAAGACCTGGTATGTACATTGGTGGAACCGATGTACATGGTTTACATCACTTAGTTTGAGAAATTGTAGATAACTCAATCGACGAGGCATTAGCTGGTTATGCAACTGAAATAATTGTTACATTGAGAAATGATGGTGGTGTTTCAGTTCAAGACAATGGACGTGGTATTCCGGTTGATAAAATTAAAGGTTCAACAAAAACAGCTGTAGAAGCTGCTTTCACTGAATTGCATACAGGTGGAAAATTTGATGATAGTGCATATAAAACATCAGGAGGTCTTCACGGTGTTGGAGCTAGTGTTGTTAATGCTTTATCAACAAAAGTTGTTGTTGAAGTTTCAAGAGATAAAAAGATCTATTTAACAGAATTTCAACAAGAAAAAATCCTTCAAAGAACTCACGAGGTAGGTGTATCAAAAAACACTGGAACAATAGTAACTTTCTGACCTGATTATCCACTTTTTAAAAGAGCTAAGTTAAGTTTTGACAAAATTTCAGAAAGACTTAAAGAAAGAGCTTTCTTAATTTCTAATTTAAAAATAATCTTAAGAGATCAAAATACTGATAAAACAGAAATTTATGAATACACTAAAGGTCTTGAATCATTCTTAAACTTTTTAAATGATTCAAAAGATTTAGTTTCAAAACCTATTTCATTTCAAGATGAAAAAAGAGGCATCTCTGTTGATTTTGCCTTTCAATGAACAACTCAATATGAAGATACAATTCTGAGTTTTGTTAACAATGTTAAAACAAGTGATGGTGGTTCACATGTGGTTGGACTAAAAACTGCATTTGTTAAATCAGTTAATAACTTTGTGTCAAAAGAAAATGTAGTCAAAGGTCAAAGAATTTATGAATGAGCAGACATTAAAGAAGGACTTAGCTGCGTTCTCTCTTTAAAAATTCCTGAAAGTATTCTTGAATTCGTAGGCCAAACTAAAGATAAATTAGGGACTCCAGATGCTAAACCTGTTGTTGAAGAAATTGTCTTTAAATATTTAGATTCTTGATTAAGTGAACACAAAGAGCAAGCTAAATTAATCATAGATAAAATTGAATCTTCATATGATTTAAGGCAAAAACAAAAATCATTAAAAGATGAAAGTAGAAAATCAAAACAAACAAGTAAAGAAAAATTAATTTTAAGTGACAAATTAAAACCTGCGACTGGTAAAAATAATGAACAAAATGAGTTATTTCTAGTCGAAGGGGACTCAGCTGGTGGTTCGGCAAAAAGTGGAAGAGATAGAAGATTTCAAGCTATCTTACCATTACGTGGAAAAGTCATTAACTCTGAAAAGAAAAAAATGGCTGAAGTTCTTGAAAATGAAGAAATCAACACAATTATTAATGCAATTGGAGCAGGATACGGTAGAGATTTTGATATTGAAAAATCCCAATATGGAAAAATAATCATTATGACTGATGCTGACACTGATGGTGCTCACATTCAACTTCTATTATTAACATTCTTTTATAGATTTATGAAACAAATGATTGAACAAGGAAAAATTTTTCTTGCACTTCCTCCATTATATAAAGTGACTCTTAAGAGCAGCAAAAAAATTCTTTATGCATGAGATGAAGATGATTTAAGTGATATGCTTGAAAATATAAAAGAATCATATGAACTCCAAAGATATAAAGGTCTTGGAGAAATGAATGCTGATCAATTGTGAGAAACAACTATGGATCCTAAAACAAGAACATTAGTTCAAGTAACAATTGAAGATGCTCTTATTGCTGAAAGAAGAGTTTCAGTTCTTATGGGAGAAAATGCTGAAAACAGAAGATATTGAATTGATCAAAATGTAAACTTTACACTTGAAGATAATTTCATTGAAAAATTAAACATATCTAATTAATCAAAATGATTTTTATAAAAAAACAATAAAATAAAGTTTTTTGCTATAATATCAAAGAATTTTATTTTTACTCTTTTTATAAAGACTAAATAAAAGTTTATAAACATTTATTACTTATAGAAAGGAAGAAATTATGTCAAGAAGAGACGTTTTAACAGGCAGAGGACCTCAAACAGGTAACAAACGTTCACACGCATTAAATGCTACAAA
The DNA here is from genome assembly GCF_047785185.1 of Mycoplasma sp. 4079. Classification (NCBI taxonomy): domain Bacteria; kingdom Bacillati; phylum Mycoplasmatota; class Mollicutes; order Mycoplasmatales; family Mycoplasmataceae; genus Mycoplasma; species Mycoplasma sp. 4079. Next base: position 13,925 of record NZ_JBLNNG010000017.1, read on the forward strand.
AAGAAAATTTAATGTTAACTTACAAAAAGTTAGAGTTACAATAGACGGTCAAAAAATGACATTAAGAGTAAGTGCAAAAACATTAAAAACTCTTAAAAACAAAGGGTTAATTTAATCATTTCTCTAATACTTTTAAATTAAACATATATATAATCAAAATAAATTACCTTGATCAAGTAATTTATTTTTTTATTTTTTTTAAAAAAAGCTTTGAATAAAAAAAATAGTGTTATAATATTCTTGCTTTTGATAGCAAAGAAGTTCTTTGAAAACTAGATATATACAAGACATGACAAGTCAATTTTTTTCGAGAGTTTG
>NZ_JBLNNG010000002.1:0-71388 GCF_047785185.1 Mycoplasma sp. 4079
TAAGGTGTTTTTTTGTTTTTAGCCTTCTTTATTAAAACATTAAAATTTCATTAAAATAACTGCTAAATTTTAATTTTTTGCAAAATATATAAACTATTCAAACAATGCAATTTATACAAGAGAAGGGATGTAAACAAAATCAAGCAAATAGCTAAAAATGTCGCGCTCATTGAACTCTTTTACGACCTGTTGGTATCTTTAACCACGAGATACTGAAATTGTTGCAGCAACAAAATAGATGATATTACACCAAATGGAATCAATATTTTAGTTATTTTCATACATTCTTTTTAATAATTACAGTAGATAACTTTGCTATCTATCATTATTCTAAAAAAATGTAAGTAAATTCTGAAAAAGGTAGGTACTTAGTGATTGTTTTAAAAAAGACATTAAAAAAATCACAACTTCGATAGTCATGATGTTTAAATATATTAATCTAATGGTGCCGCTTATGAGAATCGAACTCATGATGGTTGGTTACGAGTCAACTGTTTTACCACTAGAACTAAAGCGGCTAATGGTGGAGATAAGGGGAATCGAACCCCTGTCCACAAATTGAGCATGTTGCTGCATCTACAGTTTAGAATACTTTTTATAACTGTTTTAATGATAAAGTATTCGAAAAATATTAAACAGTTTGGCTAAATTTCACATCAGTTTGCCAAAGCTAATGCTATCCTCTTAAGACCAACTTTAATATAGAAAGGAGCTACATTAAAGTCACCAGATTGCATTTAATTAAGCAAAAACTGGGTTTAAGTTGTTCATTGAGAACATCGCAAAGTTTGAAACTTTGTTTTCTTTTTTAGCGTTTCCATTTAAGAAAGTCTAGAAGTAATTATAGTCTACCACACTACTGCAACAACAACACCCCAAAGTATGTCGAAACCATTATATCCCCATAATGATTATTTATATGAATTAATTAGCTTATTGAGTTTTTTATTAACTTCGTCTTTAATGATTTGTTGTCTTTTATCATATTTTTTAAGACCCTTAGCTAAAGCTATTTCTACTTTAATTCTTGATGAAGAATTAAAGTACATTTTTAAAGGTATGATAGTAAGACTTTGTGATTCTGTAGCAAATTTAATCTTACGAATCTCATTTTTGTGAAGAAGTAATTTTCTATCTCTAAACTCATCTGCTTTTACGTGCATATATTGCTTGAAGTAAGCTTCCTTAAGATACATTTCACCTTTGTAAATAGAACAAAAGGCATTTGAAATGTCAATTGAATTAGCTCTAGCTGATTTTACTTCTCAACCAAGTAATTCAATTCCTGCTTCATATTTATCAATAATTTCATAGTTGTGATGAGCTTTTTTATTTGTGCTAATTATCTTCATACAATTAAATTTTACTATATTGTTTTATAAACATTTTATTTTTTCACTTATGTGCTACCAGTAAAAGGGGCAAGGAATTTTAGCAAAATTTATTATAATTTTAATAATTATTTATATAGATATTTTTTTAAGTAAAAATACCTTGAAATTATTTAAAGGAGGTATTAATGGACAAAATATATAATCACACTCTAGTTGAAAAAGACATTGATAAAAAATGACAAGCTAAGAAATATTTTCAAACTCATGATTTAGACAAAAAACCTTTTACTATTTTGTTACCACCACCAAATGTGACTGGTAAGCTACATTTAGGTCATGCACTTGATGTTTACATACCTGACACAATTATAAGATATAAGAAACTTAATGGTTTTGATGTTATGTGAGTTCCAGGTATGGATCACGCCGGAATTGCTACACAATCAAAAGTTGAGGATGTTTTATTCCAATCAACAGGTCAAACTCGTCACGATTTAGGCAGAGAAGCTTTTGTTGATAAGATTTGAGAATGAAAAGCTGAATATGCAAACTTATTTAGACAACAATGATCAAAAATTGGTCTAGCACTTGATTATTCAGCTGAAAGATTCACACTTGATGCAGAAGCTAATGAAGCTGTTTCAAAAGTTTTCATTAACTTATACAACAAAGGTTTCATTTACAAAGGTGTTAAAGCAATTAACTGAGATGTTAAGTTACAAACTGCTTTATCAAACATTGAAGTTAATAATGAACCTACAGAGCAAAAAATATACTACATCAATTATCCAATTAAGGGTTCAAACGATGTGTTGACAATTGCTACTGTTAGAACAGAAACTTTATTAAGCGACGTTGCTGTTGTTTTTAATCCAAATGACTCAAGATACAAAGATTTAGAAGGAAAAGTTGTAATTCACCCAATTACTAAAAAAGAATTACCAATCATCCCTGATGAATATGTTGATATTGACTTTGGTTCAGGATTAATGAAACTTAGTGCACACGCTGAAGTTGATGTTGATATTATAAAAAAACACAATCTTGAAATCAACGAAACAATTTCAAAAGATGGTTTAATTAACTATCCTGCATTACCTGAATTCCACGGTTTAGAAAGATTTGTAGCAAGAGATAAGATTGCACAATTCTTACAAGATAATGGTTATATTCAAAAAGTTGAAACAACAATTTCAAATGTTGGTATTTCAGATAGATCTAAAACACCAGTTGAAATTTTAGTGCTACCACAATGATTTGTTAAAATGGAACACTTCAGAGATTTAATCTTAAAAGATTTAGATTCTTCAGAAGCTGTTAAGTTCTATCCAAAACGTTTTGAATTAACTATGCGTCAATGAATGGAAAATGTTTATGATTGAACAATTTCTAGACAACTTTGATGAGGACACAGAATTCCTGCTTGATATGACCAAGATGGTAATATGAAAGTTCAAGTTGATTCACCAGGTGAAGGGTGAGTTCAAGATCCAGATGTTCTAGATACTTGATTCTCATCAGGACTTGCTCCATTTGTGTTCTTAGGATGACCTCAAAATGATGAAAAACTAAAAAGATATTATCCAACATCTCTTTTAGTTACAGGTTATGACATTATTTTCTTCTGAGTAGCTAGAATGTACTTCTTTGGACTTGAATTTACAGGTCAAAAACCATTTGATAGATTACTACTTCACGGCCTTATTAGAGATGCACAAGGTAGAAAAATGTCTAAATCATTAAACAATGGTGTTGACCCTATGGATATGGTTGATAAATATGGTTCAGATGCTTTAAGATGATTCTTAATCACAAATACAACACCAGGTTTAGATATTAAATTCTCAGACGATAAAGTTGAAGCTGCTTGAAGAGTTAATAACAAGTTATGAAACATTACTAGATACATTAATGAACTAGAAGATAATAACAATGAAGCTACTGATGCAGATAAGTGAATATTAAATCAACTTAAAAACTTATCAGTTAAGATCGATTCACTTATTGATAACTATGAGTTTTCAATTATTGGTTCAGAAATCTACAAATTCATTTTCACAGACCTTAGTGGATGATACGTTGAATTCTTAAAGAGTTCATATTCTAAAAAATCAGCTCTTGAAGTCTTAAGAAAAACTTTAATTGTGCTTCATCCATTCTTGCCATTCATAACAGACAGGTTATATTCAGAAATCTTTGATGCAGAATTATTAGAACAATTATGACCTACATTTGAAGATGATCATTCAACCGATTATATAAACACAGTTATTGAAGTTGTAACTGAACTTAGAAAATATCGTGAAAATAATCAAATTTCTAAAAAAGAACTTCTTATTTATTCACTTAAAAACGATGTTCCACAAGTTGCTATTGAGACAATTAACAAAATGGTATTTGCTTTATACGAAGATAATAACGATTACTTAATAGCGCTAAATGACAATGTTTTATTCATAAAACAATCAGATGAAACAAAACAAAGAAATAAAGAGCTCCTTTTAGAAAAAATTAATTTTGTTAAAGCAGAAATAGCTAGAGCAGAGCAACTTTTAAACAATGAAAGATTCGTTTCAAAAGCTCCTGCTGATAAAGTTGCTGTTGAAAAAGCAAAATTAGAAAAATATACAGATGAACTTAAAAAATATGAGGAGGAATTATCATGCAAATATTAAGCGGTAAAGAGTTAGCTAAACAAGAATTAGCTAAATTGAAACAAGAGATAATTGATCTTGATTTAGAAAGAAAATTAAGAATGGCAATTATCCAAGTAGGAGATAATGCTGCTTCAAACAAATACATAGCTCACAAATTAAGAGTAGCTGAAGATTTAGGGATTGAAGCTGAATTATTCAAGTTTGATGAGGATATTTCTCAAGACAGATTACTTAAGAAAATGGACAGAATCAATGAAAAATTCGATGGAATCATTGTTCAGTTGCCATTACCTTCTCATTTACCAACTCAAGTTATTTTAGATGCAGTTCCATACGATAAAGACATTGATGGACTTACAACAAAAAATGAATTCAGATTATATAACGATACAGCTGACAAACACTTTATTCCAGCTACAGCACGTGGTGTTTTAGAATTAATGGAACACTATGGAATTGATGTAGAAAACAAAAGAGTATGTGTTGTTGGAAGATCACATGTTGTAGGAAAACCTCTTGCACACATTATTAAAAGAAAAAATGCTAACGTTTCTACATATAATGAAGAAACAGGAATTAAGGGTATTGAAAATGCAGACATCTTAATCGTTGCAATAGGTGTTGCAAAATACATTAAAGCTCACAATGTTAAAGAAGGAGCTATTGTTATCGATGTTGGAACTAACTTGGATGACAAACTTTCAGCAGAATTATCAGGTGATGTTGACTTTGAAGATGTTAAAGATAAAGTAGCTGCAATTACACCAGTTCCTGGTGGAGTTGGACCTATGACTGTAGTTGCATTAATGAAAAACTTAGTTGACATTGTTAAATAGGAGATTAATGCAGAAACCTAAAATTATTTTTATCGATCTAGATGGAACCACATTAGATGGACCGGAAGAAAAATTCTGAATGCGTAGTGCAACAGAATTTACTAAAAAAACACTTACAGAGTTAAATAAACAAATTCCAGTTGTAGTTGCAACTGGTCGTGGTTTAAGTGCAAAAACTTCTGATATTGTTAAAGGTTTAACAGGAGAAATTACATATATAGCTTGAAATGGAGCTGTTACAGTTGAGAATGGAAAAATTATTTCAGAGGAAATAATTGAACCTGAAAAAGCACAGTTATTATTTGATTTAATCTCTAAAAAATTTGCTTTTGTAACGATTGATTCAAGACACGTATATGTAAAAAACTACTTATATTACATTATTAAATTTGTAAATAAAATTTACAAAAACTTTTCTAAGAAATTCAGATGAATTACAAATGCAAAACCATACAAAGACTTTAAAAACGATTATCCTATACACAAGGCTCTTTTATCTAGTTTATCAGCTAGAAAGGCTGCTAAATTTGCTAAAAGATGAAAAGAAAAATATGGAGACATGTTTGAAATAGCATTTGTTGGAGAAAAAAATAAAACCTTAGAAATTACTAAGATTGGTTCATCAAAAGGTGAAGCTGAAGTTGCATATTGCAAACTTAAAGGAATTGATCCTGAAGATGCTATGCACATTGGTGATTCAATGAATGATTCAACTACAAAAGGTAAAGTTGGAACATTGATTGCAATGCAAAATTCAGTTCCTGAACTAAAGAAAATTGCTGATGAAATTACTGAATTCCCATGCAATCAATCTGGACTTGCAAAGTATTTATCCCAATTTTTAGACAAGTAAATTTTTCACAAAATATGGAATAAATTTTCCATATTTTTATTTTTTATTTGTATAAAATTATAAGTAATATAATTTTTAAATTATATTGATACATAATACAACTAAAATAATAGAAATTTTTAACCTTATTTTAAGGAGGAAAAATGAAGAAAATTTTTAAAAAATTATTTTTAACATCAAGTTTAGCAGCTAGTGCTATTTTACCGATGGTTTCACTTTCATGTAATAAAACAGATGATAATACAAGAAAAGAAATTGTTACACCAAAACCGGTTATTCCTGCTGCACCAGCTGAAGTTTCATTAGAAAATGCAAGCAATGTGTTTAAACCTATCGAAATTCCTGCTACTTCAAAAGATCAAATCTTAACTTATTTAAAAGATGGAAATAACAAATTCTTATACTTCATGAGAAATACAAATGAAATTGGTTTAAACAGAAAAACAGGACCAGCTGTTGGGGCATTGTTTGAAGAAGCTATTAATGCTAAATTCCATCCAGCTAACTTTGAAGAACCAATTTTCACATACAAAAGTACAGATAGACCAAATGGTGATATTAACTTCCAATTTAATGCAAGTACAAATGAATTAACTTTAACATACAAAGCTGCAATTAACACAGGAACTGCTGATAATAGTGGATATGAATTTTCAACTAAAACATTCACATCAAAATTTACTGTTTTCTTTAAGGAAGCACAAACTACAACAACTCCACCAACAACAGGTGGAAACACAGGAAGTTCAAATATAACTATTACACCAGTAAATTCAAACTACTCATACAACTATGATTCAAGTAATAATTACTATGCATCAGCTAACGGAAAAAGCGGTGCAGAATTATATGCTGCATTATTAAAGATTCAAAAAGCACATTTATCAGGTGTTAGAGGATATTGAGATATTCCAGGATTCTACCAATCAAGCAACTCACCATTCAGAGATATTTACTTTGAAAAAGATAACACAATGTTAGATATTTATTCTGAAAACCCAACAGGTACAGATCCATACACATACAGATCTTACCCAACAAGTAATAATGCTTCTGGTGAGAGCCATGGAATGAACAGAGAACACGTTATTCCTCAATCTTGATTCAGTAAAGAATCACCAATGGTTTCAGACGTTCACCACATTTATCCAACAGATATTAAAGTAAACGGAGTAAGAAGTAACTATCCTCACGATTTAGTTGCAAATGCTTCTGCTAGTTGAATATCAATGAACGGTGGAAAATTAGGGACAAACTCAATTGGTATGACATCATTTGAACCAATCAATGAATTCAAAGGTGACATTGCTAGATCATACCTTTACTTCACTGTAACTTACAATGACAGAAACTTAGCAGCTACATCTCAATCAATCTTCACAAGAACAGCACCTTACATTAAAGAACACTACTTTAATACTTTTGCAAACTGAACAGCAACTGATCCAGTTTCTCCATTTGACGTTGCGAGAAATAATAAAATTGCTGCATTTGAAGGTGGATTAAGAAACCCATTCATTGACTACCCTAACTTATTAGAAAACTTAGTTGGATCAAACCCTAAACCATTCACAAACTTAGGAGTGCTTGTTTCAACTACACAAAAGAATTAATCAAATAAGCCGAAATGGCTTATTTTTTTCACATTTTGTGAAAATTAAGGCTATTTTCTATCACTTTTTTAAAAAAGTGATAATAGTAAGGGTATGAAAAAGTTTTTAAAACCATTATTAGTATTATCACTATTCGTTACATCTACATCAGTATTATCAACTCAATGTTCACAAAAAAATCCAGAACCATCAAATCCAATTGATAAAAAACCAACACCAGAACCTAAGGAACCGGTTACAGATCCAATAACTCCACCTGTTTCAAATCCAAACCCTGAACCAAATCCAGGACAACCAATAAATGAATATGAAATGCCTGATGCTTCAAACATAGTTACTAACCCAATGTCTTTAACAGAAGAAAACAAGCAAGCAATTGTTTCAGGATTAAGTGCACAAAATGCAAAACTTGTCTTCAATGCTGCTGATGACACACTTCGTTTGAATGATACGAATAATACATTTGTTGCGTTGTTAAATGAAGACGGTATTTTTCAAGAGTTTAAACTTATTAATAAGGCATTTGCAGGAAACGAAATCACTAATGAAGAAATTACAAACAACAAATTAATAGATGTTGATTCATTTGATGCACAAACAAACACAGTTGTAATTAGTTATAAAGCTACACGACCAGCTGATGGTTATATTGCAGTTGGAAGCAGTGTGTATACTTCAATATTTACACTTGATTTTTCAGGTAACGCGGTTCAACCAGTTGAAAAGGATATAACAACTTTATATAACAATATTTTAGTTTCATTACCACTTTCAGGAGACTTAAAAACACAAGTTTTAGCTAAGTTAAATGCTCATGAAAATATTGCTTATATGTACACAGACAGAACAGTTGGATTAGATAAGAAAAAAGGACCAGCATTTCTTAAATTCAAATCAGAATTTGAAAACGATGAGTTCCAATTAGTAAATGATGTAGAAAAAGAATTTACATACAAAAATAAGAAATATCCAAATAGTTTCTTAAATTACGAATATAATGCACAAACACAAACACTAACAGTTAAATATAAATTAACAGTTAGAAATGAAGATAAGACATTTGACTACTCAAATGACAATTTATACACATCTGTTGTAAAACTTAACATTGTTGAGGAGTCATCTATAGAAGAATCAGTTAATGGAAGTGATAATCCATCAACTCCACCATCATCAGGAAATGGTGAAACACCATCAAATCCAAATCCAGAACCTTCACAACCAACTCAACCAGTTACCGCTAATGGTTTAAGATATGATGCAAGTAATAATTACTATGCACAAGCTGATGGTAAAATGGGTGATGAGTTATATGATGCATTATTAACGATTCAAAACAGTCACTTTGGAGGAGTTCGCTCATATGGTGCTTTAGGAACATTCTATGATCAATATAATGCATTTAAAGATAAATATTTTGAAAAAGATAATACATTGTTAGATATTTATTCAGAAAATCCAAACGGAAGAGATCCATATACATTCCATGATTTTCAATGAGGAAAAAGATCATCTGCAAGAGATGAAGGGGAAGGGACAAACAAGGAACACTTAATTCCACAATCTTGATTCAACAAAGAATCACCAATGGTTTCAGACGCGCACCACGTTTGACCTACAGATATTAAAGTTAATGCAAACAGAGGTAATTTCCCTCACGACAATGTAAATGATACAGCTAAAACATCAAGAAATGGTGGAAAATTAGGAAGAAACTCAATTGGTGAAACAACATTTGAACCAATAGATGCATTCAAAGGAGATATTGCTAGAGCATATCTATACTTTACAGTTACATATAGAAATAGAAACTTAAATCAAAAATCAAATTCAATATTCTCAAACACTAAACCATATATTAAAGACCATTACTATCAAACATACAAAAACTGAGTTTCAACAGATTCAATTTCACAATTTGATATTGATAGAAACAACGAAACAGCTAGATACCAAGGTGGATTAAGAAACCCATTTATCGATTATCCAGACCTTATTGATAGTCTTGAAGGTAGAAAACCATTTGTTAATAGAGGTATTTTAGTAGGTTTAGAAAATAGTTAATTAAAAAAGCAAAATGAAAACACCCTAGTTTGAATTACTAAGGTGTTTTTGATTATCTTTTAACACTTATAAAGTGTTTGTCTTATTTTTTAAGACCTGATCATTTTCAGAATCTAACTTCGTCAATGTCAATTCCAACTTCTTTAATGTATCTGTTGTGGTATGCAACTTTTTCTTCCATTTGTTTTACGAAGTCAGCTGCTTTATCACCGTAAACTGCTTTAGCAGCTGTGATTGAGATGTGGAATCTATCCATGTGGCTCATTTGTCTAATGTCAAATGATGTTGTGATGTCTCCGTTTTCTCTGTAACCGTGAACAAATAAGTTGTGGTTTTGACGTGAGAAGAAGATATCTCTAATAAGACCTTCGTATCCGTGGAATGCGAATACAACTGGTTTGTTCTTTGTAAAGATTGCGTTGAATTCAGCATCTGATAATCCACGTGGGTCAATGCTTGGGTGACGTAATTTTAATAAATCAACTACGTTAACGAATCTAATTTTAAGTGAAGGGAATGCTTTGTTGATGTATTCTAATGATGCTAATGCTTCTAAGTTTGGTTCTGTACCTGATGCAACAACAACTAAGTCTGGTTCTTCACCTGGTTTTGTTGTAGAAGCTCAATCAATAACTTTAAGACCTTTTTCAACTAATTCTTTAGCTTCTTCTACATTGTAGAATTGGTCTCTTGGTTGTTTAGAAGCAACGATAAGGTTAATTACATCTCTTTCTCTGTAAGCTTTGTCTAATACAGCTAATAATGTGTTAGAGTCAGCTGGTAAGTATTCACGAATTAATTCAGGTTTTTTGTCAGCTAAGTGACCTAAAATACCTGGATCTTGGTGTGTGTAACCGTTGTGGTCTTGTTGGAACGCTGTTGATGTAGCGATAACGTTAAGAGATGGGTAATCTTTTCTTCAGTGAACTTTTCTTGCTTTAGCAACTCATTTCATGTGTTGTGTAAGCATTGAGTCAACAACTCTTAAGAATGATTCGTATGAAGCAAACATTCCGTGACGACCTGTTAATACGTATCCTTCTAAGAATCCTTCAGCTTGGTGTTCTGATAATTGTGAATCGATAACTCTTCCAACTGGTCCGATAGCTTCATCTAATTCAGGATTTACTCTTTCTAATCATTGTCTGTTTGTAACTTTAAGAACATCGTAAAGTCTGTTAGATTTAGTTTCATCTGGTCCGAATACACGGAAGTTATCTGGGTTCATTTTGATTACTTCAGCAAATCATTTTCCAGCGTTAACCATATCTTGGTCTTGAACTGAACCAGGTTTTTTGATGTCTAATGCAAATTGTGTTCAGTCTGGTAAGTTTAATGCTCTAGGGTTTACACCACCATTTGTAATAGGGTGCATTGCCATTCTTTTTGCACCTTTAGGAGCAATTTCAGCATATTCAGCTTTGAATTTAGCATTTTCATCAAATAATTCTTCTGGATGATATGAAGTTAATCATTCTTTTAATAAGTCTAATGTAGCTGGTTTTTCTGATGTAACAGGAAGTGGAACTTGGTGTGATCTAAAACTTCCTTCATATGTTAAACCATTGTATGTGTGAGGCCCTGTTCAACCTTTTGGTGTTCTAACAACAAGAGCTGGTCAAATAGGTCTTGTAGCTTCTTCAGCTGATTTTTGTCTTGCTTTTGCTTGAATCTTTTGGATTTTTTCAATAGCTTTGTCAAATGCTTTTGCCATTGGTTTGTGAATTCCTCTTTGGTCAAAAACATCAGCTTCAACAAAGATAGCTTCTCATCCAAATCCAGCTAACATATCTCTGATTTCTTTATCTGATTTTCTAGCTAAGATTGTTGGGTTTGCAATTTTTCCACCATTGATGTGGATGATTGGTAATACAGCTCCATCATTAACTGGGTTAATGAATGATGATGAGAATCATCCTGCTGTAAGTGGTCCTGTTTCAGCTTCTCCATCACCGATTACTGTAGCAGCAATGATTTGTGGGTTATCTAAAATAGCACCTGTTGCATGTGATAATGCGTATCCTAACTCTCCACCTTCGTGAATTGAACCAGGTGTTTCAGGAGCAGCGTGAGATGCAGTTCCACCAGGGAATGAGAATCTCTTGAACATTCTTTTTAATCCCTCTTCATCTTGTGAGATTTCTGGGAATAATTCTGTGTAGCTTCCATCTAAGTATGAGTTAGAAATCATAACTTGACCACCGTGTCCTGGACCTTCAATGTAGAACATTTCTAAGTCATATTTGTTAATAACACGGTTTAAGTGAGCATAGATTAAGTTTTGTCCTGGGATTGTTCCTCAGTGACCGATTGGGTACATCTTAACATCTTCGGCTTTTAACTCTTCTCTAAGTAAAGGGTTGTTTCTTAAAAACATTTGCCCAACTGAAAGATAGTTAGCAGCACGTCATCAAGCATGCACTTTATCTAAATAATTTTTACTATCAAATAAAGTTTTTTTCATCTTGTTTCCTTTTTTGTTTGATTTTATTTCGAAATAAATTTAAACATCAAGTTAAAACGTTTTGTAACTTAATGTATCATTATTTTACTTTATTTATTTTTTAAACAAAACCGAAAATAAGCAATATTTCGCACCATCAAACTGCTTTAATTTTGTACATTTATATAATTAATTTTTAGAAATTTTTAGTATTATTTATCGCATATATTTTTATTAAATTTAATTGATGATTTTATATAAAACTGCATCTCTAATTAGTTTCATTATTAGACAGAAATAACAGAAATTGCATTTTGTGGTACAATATAAAAACTAATTTAAATGTTATTGGAAATAATGTTTTCAAAAATTATTTTTGATAAAATTAATGTGCTAATTTAACAAATGGACAGGACCTAGATGAAAGGCTAGGCATAGGTTGGTTTTGGCGCTAAAACACAATACATTTATTAAACAATTTTATATATATAAAATAGAAAGGAAATTACATGGCAAAATTAGATTTTGATCGTAGTAAAGAACACGTTAACGTTGGAACAATCGGACACGTTGACCATGGTAAAACAACTTTAACTGCTGCTATTGCTACAGTTTTAGCTAAAAAAGGATTATCAGAAGCTCGTGATTACGCTTCTATCGATAACGCACCAGAAGAAAGAGCACGTGGAATTACAATTAACACATCACACATCGAATACCAAACAGAAAAACGTCACTATGCACACGTTGACTGTCCTGGTCACGCTGACTATGTTAAAAACATGATTACAGGGGCAGCTCAAATGGATGGAGCTATCTTAGTTGTTGCTGCAACAGATGGACCAATGCCTCAAACACGTGAACACATTCTTTTATCTAAACAAGTTGGAGTTCCTCGTATCGTTGTATTCTTAAACAAAGTAGATATGCTTGAAGGTGAAGAAGAAATGATCGAACTTGTTGAAATGGAAATCCGTGGACTTCTTTCAGAATACGGATTTGATGGAGACAATGCTCCAATCATTCGTGGATCAGCTCTTAAAGCATTAGAAGGTGATGCAAAATACGAAGAAAAAATTATGGAACTTATGGATTCAGTTGATTCATACATCCAAACACCTGTTAAAGAATTTGACAAACCATTCTTAATGGCTGTTGAAGACGTTTTCACAATTACAGGACGTGGAACAGTTGCTACAGGACGTGTAGAACGTGGAACACTTAAATTAAACGACGAAGTTGAAATCGTTGGATTAAAACCTACTAAGAAAACAGTTGTTACAGGAATCGAAATGTTCCGTAAAAACCTTAAAGAAGCACAAGCTGGAGATAACGCTGGATTATTACTTCGTGGAGTTAACCGTGATGAAGTTGAACGTGGACAAGTTTTAGCTAAACCAGGTTCAATCGTTCCTCACACAGAATTCGAAGCTGCTATTTACGTTCTTAAAAAAGAAGAAGGAGGACGTCACACTCCATTCCTTAAAAACTACAAACCTCAATTCTACTTCCGTACAACAGACGTTACAGGGGGAATTGAATTCGAACCAGGACGTGAAATGGTTATGCCAGGGGAAAATGTTAACTTAAAAGTTAAATTAATCGCACCTATTGCTGTTGAAGAAGGAACAAAATTCTCAATCCGTGAAGGTGGACGTACAGTTGGTGCAGGAACAGTTACAAAAATTGTTAAATAATTTGACTAATTGTTTTTCACAAATAATTTCAAATACACAGATTTAGGTCTGTGTATTTTCTTTGCGTTTTTAACAAAAAAATCAACACCGTAGTGTTGAGAGTAAATTGTTTTATCTTTCTTTAACCAATATAACAATAACGTAATAAAGTAGTTGAGCTAATGAAACAAATAACTGAAGTCCGTGCTGAATTCCTAAAGTGATTAATGATTTTCTACTCATATACTCGACATAATCAGCTGTTTTTCTAATTGAATATCATTGAAGAATCATAAATAATGAGATTAATGCAACCATTAAAATTCCGATTCATCAGTTAATGTTATCTCTTTGTCTAAAAGCAAAGAATGAAATTAAGAATGTAACTAATATTGCAAATGATAGAACTAAAATCATTACTATTAGTGATCTTACATTAATAATTTTTAACATTCCTAATATTCCGGTCAAGAATAATATTCCTACTGGTATAAAAATAACTGATGCTAATTGCAATGATGCATACTTGACAATTTCTAATGCAGATTTATCATATGTATATGATCCAAAACTAATTAATAATAAAGCTGTTCCGATTAAAATTCCATAGAATAATGCATAGAAGAAGAACTTGATGCTCGTGAGTATTAGATTTTGAGATTCATTTTTCGGTTTTATAAAACTTAGAATCATAATTCCAATAAAAGGGACGATTATCATCATTATTAAAAATAAAAGTTGATAAAACGATTTTGGCATTGAATTTAGTATTAGTAAATTAATTCACACAAAGAAGATTGATAATAATGATAATAAAAGCAATCCACCAGTGCTTGTTAATAGTATAATTCCATAAAATAATTTTACAGAGCCTGATTTAACATCAGGAACTGCTTTAATAGTTTCTTGATTATTCATAATTTAAATTGTAATACATTATGAATTAAACTGAACTATATTAATAACTAATATACAAGGTATATAGGAGTAAAAATGAATGTAACTAAAAACTTATTAGATGAATTCAAGTCAAAATTTGAATCAAAATCAAACAATAAAATGATTCAAAACTCAATCATCAAAAATGGTATTAAGAATACAGTTTTTGATCATCAAACATTTATCAAACACGATCACGTTTTTGACATAGAAACAACATTAGGTGATATAACATCACAAAAAAATAGTGGAAGATGTTGAATTTTCGCTTCGTTAAATATGGGTAGAGTTGAAGCTGCTAAAAACTTAAATGTAAGTAGCTTTGAGTTTTCACAAAACTACTTTGCTTTCTATGACAAAATTGAAAAAGCAAATACATTTTTAAATTATGCAATCCAAACAGCGAACTTACCATTAGAAAATAGAGAAGTTTATCACTTAATTAATAGAAATGTTGCTTCAGATGGTGGATACTGAGAATATTTTGCTAACTTACTTAAAAAATATGGTGCAGTTCCAAAATCAATTATGCCTGAAACATTCCATTCAGGAAATACAACAGATATGAATGAACAAATTGATAAGCATCTTAAAAATGGAATGAAGAAAATTAGAGTACTTGTTGCACAAGGTGCTGCTGAATCACAAATTCAAGCAGTTAAAGAAGATGCACTTTACAGAGTTTATGACATCGTTTCTAAATGTTTAGGAACACCAGTTAATGAGTTCACTTATGAATACAAAGATAAAGATAATAAGTATCACAAAATTGAAAACATAACTCCTGTAGAGTTTTTCGAAAAATATGTAGGAAAAGATTTTGATAAAAAAGTTAATCTAGTGCACGACCCTAGAAATCTTTATGACTATGGAACTAAATATGTTCTTAAATATCAAAAATCAGTTTATGAAGATCAAGATGTTGAAATGATTAACGTTCCATTAGATGTAATTAAGAGTGCTGTAATTGCTTCATTAAAAGATAACTTACCAGTTTGATTTGCTTGTGATGTCGATCCTTTCAAAGATAATAAATCAGGAATTTTTGACCCTAAACTTTATGATTTTAATTCAGTTTTTGAACCAATTAGTGACTTTAATAAAGAAGATAGAATTATCTACTTTAACTCAATGTTAAATCACGCGATGGCTTTTGTAGGTGTTAAGACAGAAAATGGTAAACCGATTGCTTGAAAAGTTGAAAACAGTTGAGGTGATGATTCTGGTAAAAAAGGTGTTTACTCAATGTCTGATGAATGATTTGATGAGTACAACTTCTCAGTTATTGTAGATCCTAAATATGTTCCAGAAGAATATCTTAAAGCTGATAAATCAGTTGTTCTGGAGTTATGAGAACCATTTGCTTAATAGCAAAAAGTTAAATTTTTACATTAAAAACCAAAAAATTTCGCTTTTTTGGTTTTTATATTACAATTTATATACTTATTTAAGTATATAAAGGAGAAATATGTCTAAAAGAGTTGTTATAGGTATGAGTGGTGGCGTTGATTCATCAGTTGCTGCTTATTTATTACAAAAGCAAGGTTACGAAGTAGTAGGATTATTTATGCGTAACTGAGACAGTATTGTTAATAATGATTTTCTTGGAAACAATGATCTTAAACAAGATATGTGTCCACAGGAAAGAGATTATATGGATGCTCAATCAGTTGCAAATTCATTATGTATCAAACTTGAAAGAGTTGACTTTGTTAAAGAATATTGAGATAATGTTTTTGAAAACTTTATTGAAGAATTCAAAAAAGGAAGAACACCTAATCCGGACATTTTATGTAACAAGTACATAAAATTCAATGCTTTTGCTAACTATGCATTCAATGAACTTAAAGCAGACTATATTGCTATGGGACATTATGCAAATGTAATTGATGGTCACTTATACAGAGCGAAAGATGAAGATAAAGATCAAACTTACTTTTTAGCTCAATTAAGTCATGATCAACTTAAAAAAGTTATTATGCCACTTGCTGCATTAACTAAACCTGAAATTAGACAAATTGCTTCTGAGTTAGGTTTAATTACTGCAACTAAAAAAGATTCAACAGGAATTTGTTTCATTGGAGAAAGAAACTTTGGACAATTCTTGCAAAACTATATACCAGCACAAGATGGAGATATTGTAGATATTACAACAAATAAAGTTGTTGGAAGACATGTCGGATGTTTCTATTACACAATTGGACAAAGAAAAGGTTTAAATTTAGGTGGTATGGCTGAACCATATTATGTTTGTGGTCACGATGTGCAAAAAAATATTTTATATGTTGCACCTAACTCAAAACCTGAATACTTGATTTCAAATAATTTAATTGCTTCAGGATTAACCTTAAATAACAAAGATTTTAATCCTGATAATTTAACTGCTAAATTTAGATATAGACAAAAAGATATTAAAGTATCCGTTGAATTTTTAGGCGATGATAAAATCAGAGTATTCTATCCTGAGGGTTCATCAGCTGTTACACCAGGCCAACAAGTTGTTTTATACGATGGAGACAAATGTATTGGTGGAGCAACAATTGATGAAATTTATGATGATAAAACTAAAAAATGATACATATAAAAAATCATATGGGTGTTAAATTAACTCATATGATTTTTCTTATCTTAATTTCGAATTAATTGCTTTTTATTAACTACATTTAATTTAGGAGCAACTAGAACTGGAGTTTCACTTTGTGGAGAAATTGATGTTGCTCAAGATGAACCGACACTTTCCAAGTTAGGGAAGTTAAGTGCAGAAATTGTTCCAAATCCATTTGCAAATGTATTTGAAGCAATACCCTTAACATTTTCTCCTTGAATTGAGTTTATTTGGTTTGAACTCTTAAATGCAGTTGTGTAAATAAATTCAACCTTATCAGACAATGTAACATAAGGGTTATCAGATTTAAATTTAATTAAAACTTTTCCTAACATCGCTTTTGTGCTTTCTTGATCGTTTAAGATGTTATAGTAATATGGTGTTCCTTGAAGTGCTGTAGCACCTAGAGAAGTTAAGTTAGGTAAGTTTAAACTTGTTAAGTTTGATAATGATCCAAATGTTCCTTGATTTACTGATTTAACATTTTCTGCTGCTATACTTGTAATAACTTCATTAGCAGTTGCTGCTTCTGGAATTTTATTGTCAAATGAAAATGCAGAGTTGTAGATTTGTGTAATTGATGGGTCTAAAGTGATTTCAGCTTTATTATTGATATTTTTGTAACCAATTAAAACTGAATCTAATTTAATTTGCTCTTCATTTGAGTTTGAAATATGGTCATAGTATCATTTCGAACCGAATAACGCATACTCACCTATATTTTGAACATTTTGAACATCAAATGTTTCAAGTGCTGGAGTATCTGCAAATGCTTCATTTGCAATATAAACTTCAGGTGCTTGAATTGTTATTGTTCTAAGTGTACTGTGTTTAAACATTTCTTCTGAAATATAAACTGGTTGTGTAGAAGTAATTGTGACTGTATTGATATTTTCATTGCTTTTGAATAAACCATTTACAAAATAAAGTGGCTTATCTGAAGTTATTTGCACATCAGTTGCTTCACTATCCACAGATACATAAGTATTCTCATTAAGCTTAATTTGTTTTTTAAAGCTTTCTGGAACTGTATTTGCAAATTCTGCTAACAATTGATGTCTAATTGCATTTTCTCCTAAATAAGTTGCTTTTGGTAAAAATACATTTCTAATATCTTCTGTATTTAATGAATCTTTCCCAATTTTTTCAACATATGGAGCATAAACATATGAAACTTTTTTATCCTTAAATGCTTCCTCCATAATTGCAGTGTAATTTTCATTCAAGAAAATAGGTATTTGTTTTTCTGGAATTTCGTATTTAAGTCCTAAAACAGTATTGTTTTGTTTCTTTAAAAAGAAATCTGTAAATTCACTAATGATTGACTTTAGCATTGTTGTAGTTTCATCTTTTTGAAGAAACATAGCTCATACAATGTTAACTATTATGTTTTTTTCAATCTTTATGGCATCGTTATTAAGCATTTGGCCGATTGTATATAAGTTCAAATTGGTATTACCCTTATGTTTATTATTTATTTGTTTTAAGAAAGTTAAGATTTCATCTTTTTTCTCAGTTCCTAATGAATCAAGCGTTTCAGGATTATTTATTACAGAATTTACTAATTCAGAAATATCAACAATTGTTTCTGCCATTCCATAAGTTTCGATATGCAATCTTCTTTCAGCTTGAATATCAGATTCCGGATTAGAATAATTCAAAAACGGAAAAAGAAGAGAATTATTCTGTGATGCTTTAACAGTTTTATCGGTATCATCAAAAGATTCATATAATTCCGTGATTGCAGCAAGAAAGAATTGTTTAACTTGCTCCTGATCCTTTAAATTTGTAAATAGATCATTCAAAGAATTTATATCCATTCTATTAAGTAAGATATATTTATCTCTAATAACCTTCATAACTATCGGATACATGTTATCAAATGATGAACTAGTCAATTTCAACGCATAAGAGGTTAAAGCAATCAGCTTATCTAGTTCAAAATCGTCTAATTCTTTTATGTTGACACTATTTAGCTTTTCGATTGAAGAACGATATTTTGAAGTCACATATTTTTTTGTCTTTTCAATTAATAAGATAGCTTCATTTGTTAGAGGGATATTTGAAAAAGTGATTCCTTCAACCTCTTTTTTACATTCTTCTAATGATTTGATATCTTGTAAGTTTTTTGCTATTTGGTCTTTAATTTTTAGAGCTTCTACGTAATTCTCAGAATTATCATTAATATCTGCATTTGTTAGCGATTTAACTAAATTGACATAGTTATTGAAAAGATTTGGTGTAAGCATCATTGCAGTATCGGTGAGTGATTTTGAGAAATCCAATAATTCCTCTTTTTTAGCAATTGTTTGAGCTATGTCACCTGGATTTGCAATCGGATTACTTGGTTTAGGTTCTTTAGGTGCTTCTTGAGAACATGCAATAGTTCCTGTTACTGATGAAATCGCACCAGTTAATGTTAATAATTTAAAAATATTTTTTGTTTTTAATTTCATATTTCTCCTAATTAATATAATTTTACACTTTATAGAATTTAACTTGGTTATTTTAATTAACTGAAATTAACAAAATTTTGTGCTAATTATTTTGAATTCAAATCTGCAATTAAAACTTTTAACTTAGTGTACAAGATGTTTTAGTAATAAAAATGAAAATAAGGATATTGATTAAAACAAATTGAAAATTTAAACTGTTTAAAAATCTTTTTAATATAATTTAGTAATATTTTTACTTTTATTTCAAAGAAATAAAAGAACATAAGGAAGGTAAGTATGAATTCAAAACAAATTAGAGAATCATGATTAAAGTTTTTCGAATCTAAAGGACACTTTGTTGTGCCTTCAAAAAGTTTAGTTCCACAAAATGACCCATCATTACTTTGAATCAATAGTGGTGTTGCGACTTTGAAAGATTACTTTTCAGGTAAAAAAGAAGCTCCTGCAAAAAGATTGACTAACTCACAAAAAGCAATTAGAACAAATGACATTGAAAATGTTGGTATTACAGCTAGACATCATACATTCTTTGAAATGTTAGGAAACTTCTCAATTGGAGATTACTTTAAAAAAGAAGCTATTGATTTTGCTGTTGAGTTTCTATTAGATGTTCTAAAACTTGATAAAGACAAATTATATTTCACATACTACTATGAAGATTTAGAAACTAAAAATTACTGAATGGCTCATGGTTTTGACGAATCACACATGATACCAGGTGGCAAAGATACTAACTTCTGAGAAGTTGGTTCAGGTCCTTGTGGTCCTAACACAGAAATTTTCTATGATCGTGGTGAGAAGTATGATTCAAGAGGAATCGAGCTACTTAAAGAAGACATTGAAAACGACAGATACATTGAAATCTGAAACATTGTGTTTTCAACATATAACTCAAATGGTGAAGGTGAATATACAGAATTAAAGCAAAAAAATATTGATACTGGTGCTGGATTAGAAAGAATTGTCTCAATTATGCAAGATGCGCCTACAAACTTTGATACTGACTTATTTTTACCTATTATTCACGAAATCGAGAAATTCACAAATTATAGATATGATACAAACAATTACTTTGTAAATGATAAAGATCAAACTTTAATGAACTCATATTTTAAAGTTATTGCTGATCACATGAGAACAGTAACTAATGCTATTGCTGATGGAGCTAAACCATCTAATGTTGGTAGAGGTTACATTTTAAGAAGATTAATTAGACGTAGTGTTTACAAAGCTATGCAATTAAATATTCACGAACCTTTCTTACACAAACTTGTTGATGTGATTAAAGAAACATTACCTTTTGAATATTATGTAAATCCAATTAAAAAAGTTATTGAAGATGAAGAATTAACTTTTGCTAAAACTATTGAAAACGGAAAACAAATTCTATCTGACTTTATTGTTGAAGATTTAAAAGTTTTCCCAGGAGACATTGCATTTAAATTATTCGAAACATATGGTTTCCCTGTTGAATTAACTGCAGAAATTTTAGCTCAACAAAATATCCAAATTGATTATGAAGCTTTTGAAGCAGCAAAACAAAAACACGCTGAAATGAGTAAAGGAATAAAAGTTTCAGGAATGGATAAAGTAATCAACTCATTAACTTTAATCAAATCAAAAGTTGATGAATTTATTGGTTATGAATACACAAAATCAGTTTCAAGCATTTTATACTTACTAGATACTGAAAAAGAAATTGAGCAAGCTAACGGAATTTCATATGTTGTGCTTGATAGAACTCCTTTTTATGCAACTAGTGGTGGACAAAAACACGACCGTGGATACATAAAACAAGGTACAAATACAATTTTAATCTTAGATGTTTTCAAAGATAAATTTGGAAACCACATTCACAAAGTTGAAGGAAAAATTGTTAAAAACTTACCTGTAGAGTGCTTTGTTGACGAAACAATTAGACTAGGACTTGAAAGAAACCACTCTGGAACACACTTATTATTCAGTGCACTTAGAAGCGTTTTAGGAAATCAAATTAGACAATTAGGTTCAAATAACAATGAAGAACGTTTAACATTTGATTTACCAGCTGATACAAGACCTACAAAAGAAGAAATTAGAGCAATCGAAAACTTAGTTCGTGAGTACATTAAGATGGACGCTGTAAGACATTACTTGAATATGACTACAGACCAAGCTAAAGAAATGGGTGCAATTATGACTCTTGAAGAACAAGAATATATGAACCCATTAAATGTAAGAATTGTTAAATTTGACAATATTACAGCTGACTTATGTGGAGGTACTCACTTATCAAATACAGCTAAATTAGAAAACTTCAAAATTACAAACGTTGATAAAAAAGCTGCTGGTGTATATAGAATTAGAGCTATTTCATCAAATGCTTTAGTTGATGAGTTTTTAGATCAAGAAATTGATAAATTAATTATTGAAGCAGAAAAATTAATTGACAAAAACACTGAGCTAGAAGCTTCATACAACTTTGATTTAAATATTCCTACTGTAAAAGAAGAAGCAATTGACTACTTAGAAGAAGCAATTGAAAAACTTAAAGAAGACAATAAGCAAATTCAAAAAGATTTACAAAATTCATTTGAATTTGATTATGACTCAATTGAAGTTTTAACAATAAATGGAAACAAAGTTTACTTAAATCAAACAGTTAATAAATCAAACATTAAAACAGTAGCTTCTACATTAAGAGAAAAATACAACGATATTTTAGTTGTGCTTACATCAAATGATGAAACCAATCCAATGATTGTTGTAGCTTCAAAAGAATACAATTCAAATGCTATTGCACAACAATTATTTGCAAAACTTAATGGACGTGGTGGTGGAAACGCTATCTTATCTATGGGTAAAGTCGCAACTGCTAATAACTTAATTGCTGCATTAGAAGAGATTACATGAGAAAAATAGGTCTAGATTTAGGAACTAAAAGTTGTGGAATTGCAATCACTGATGAAAGTGAAATCATTGCATCAGGATTAGAAAACTTTAAATTCGAAGAATATAAATTTACCCAAGCTCTTGACAGAATTAGCTACTACATTAATGAAGTTTATAAAAACAAAATCGATGGAATAGTGCTTGGTTACCCACTTAAAATTAGTGGAGATAAGAGTGATAGAACTTTAATGGTTGAAGATTTCAAAAAGCAACTTGAAGAAAAATTTAACTTACCTGTTTTATTGGTTAATGAACAATATTCAACTAAAAAAGCCCATGAGACTATGATTGAAGCCGGTTTAACTAGAAAGAAAAGAAAAGATCATAAAGATAAGCTTGCAGCACAAATCATACTTAATGATTATTTAGATTACTATAAACATAAATGAGGTAAATAATGAGTGATACAACAAGAATGATTTTAATGGTATCTGCAATAGTTGTGTTTGTTTTAGGTATTGGTATTTACATTGGGTTAAATATTTACTCAAGAAAGATTCGTAAAAAATATTTAGCAAAAGCGCATGCTGAAGCGCTTGTTCAAATTGAATCTTTACGTAGTGAACTTGGTGTATTACCTTTTGATATTAAAGACTTCCTAAAATCAAAAGCAAATGATTTAGACATTGAAGGTATTATTAATACAATTTATCAAAATCATTATCAAAATTGCTTAATTGTTGATGAAAAAGATATGTTCCCAATAGTTGCAATTGACTCAAAAACAAAATCAAATATTTATTATTTAAACTCAAGTTTAAATAAAGACTTATATGATAAAGTTAAAGAGATTTTTGGTAATGAAGCTGGTAAAGGAATAATAGAATATAAAGATCAAGAATTAGATTTTGTTGCGATTTTACGTACTGAGCAAGACGTAAATGACTTATATGATAAGTATGTTCACAAGATGCAAAAAGGTATGTGTATTATTAGTTTTGATAATGCAAAAAGATCTGAAATTAAAAGATTAATTTCATTACTTAGGATGTCTTCAATCCCATATGAAGTATCATTTTTAAGTTCTAAATTTCTTTTTATAGTAAAAAGATAAAATCAGACTAAAATAAAATATAATTAAATTAACTTTTCTCAAAATAACATAAGGAGAATGATTATGAACAATGAAGAATTAAAAGGTGTTGTTTACCTATCGCAAGAAACTTACGATAGATATAAAAAAGAATATGAACATTTAGTTAATGTTGAAAGACCTGCTGTTCAAGCTGCCTTAAAAGAAGCTAGAGCACAAGGAGACTTATCTGAAAACGCTGAATATGATGCAGCTAGAGATAGACAAGGTGCTGTCGAAGGTAGAATTAGCGAATTAGAACAAATTTTAGATAATGCAAAAATTATTGAAGCTAAAGATGAGTCAACACAAAACACAGTTGGAATTGGTACAACTGTTCAATTTGTTAAAAAAGACACAAATCAAGTTAAAGAAGTTACAATTATGGGTACACACGATACAAACCCATTTGAAAATAAAATTTCAAACAAAAGTCCACTTGCAGTAGCAATGATGGGACATGTAGCTGGTGATGTTGTTGAAGTTGATGCACAAACAAAATACATGATTGAAATTTTAAGTGTTAAATTCAGTAATTAAGCTGAATTTTTCTTTTCTCAATTTATGGAACTACATAATTCACAAAATCATAATTCTTGCTCTAATAAAGAATTAATATGAATTGCAAATTCAAATAAACAACAACAAACTGGACATAAACCAAAACAAAATCTTTTCACAATAAAAAACATAGCTTACTTAGCTATGTACATGGCAATTATTGTAATTTTAACTTTTACACCATACACAGGGTATATTACGATTGGTGTTATATCAATAACAACTCTTCCAATTGTTATTTTAATCGCTTCAATTCATTTAGGTATGATTGGAACTTTATGAAGCACGCTGTCATTTGGATTTTGATCTTGAATAGGTTCGATTGTTTTAGGTTATCCAATTTTCAATAACATCTTATATTCATTTGTACCAAGAATCGCTTTAGCTTTATTTTTGGTAGGAGCATATTATTTATGCTTTAAAATAGGTAAATTCAATATATTCACAAGTACAATCTTTGCTTTTTTAATTTTTGCTGCCAATACATTATTTGTTTCGATTTTTATTTTTATCGGAATTCAATTCATAGGCATAAAAGAAGTAACATCACCATCAGTTTGATTAACATTAATTTGAGTAAATATGCTGGTTGAATGAGGTGTTTTAGTAATAATTTCAATAGCTATTTATCCATTTTTAAAATGAGTTTATAAACAAAATGTGATTAATAAAGTTTCATTGGGATATTAGATAAATTTGAGAGCTCGATGAGCTCTCTTTTTACTTAGCGTTCAATAACTATTTATTTTTAATTATTTTATGGAATGGGTGATATTATTTAAATATTAAGAAAAGGAATCAAGAATGATATTAATGATTATTTATTATCTATCCTGGCTGATAGATGGAAAAATGAGATTTATATGACATAAACTGTTTGACATTATACGATTAATTGATTCAGGCACGAAAATACGTCCTGAAATTTTTGATTACTTAAAAGAAAAATTTCTTAAAAGATTGAAATTCGAACAGATATTATTAATCGTTTTTCTTGTAATCATAACAATATCGGCTATACACACAATTATTTCGATAATTTTGGCATGCATTTATTTTGCTAAAATAAATACTATCACTACTTTCTGTTTCTACACAGGATTACCTGCTTCTATTATTTTACTATGTGAGGGTTCTTCACTTTTGGGTCTTTGAATATCAGGTAATCTAAAATCATATTTGGATGATTATATAAATTACTTAATACCAGAATATTCAAGTAAGAATGCAAGATTATCCAATGAAAATTTATATGATAATTTAATTCTAAATACTCATTCCGAAGTTCATTTTTTAATAAATGAAAAGACAAAATTTAAAACAGTGTGGCCTTCAGTTAGAGTGGACATATCTTCAGTACGATTTCCTTGAATGCATATTAAAATCAAATTTTTAAAGAAATCAAAAACTAAGAAAATGGATGTTTATTTAGTAATGTTATTATGTGGTGATGGTATGTGAAAACTTGGTAATATTGAATTAAAACCTGAAATGTTTTATTATGAGTATAAGAGATCTGTGCTGGGCGAGAAAATTAAACTGCCAAAACGAAAATTTACATTAGCAAATAACTACAAACAAGATTATGATTTTTAGTTTAATTTTTTATATCTAAAAAACGTTAAAAATAAATGGTGTAAAACTTTATTTTTAACTAAATATTCATACAATAATTATTAACCTGAAAATTACTTTTTCTACATACACATAGTGTTAAAAGTCAAAAAGACCCATTCAACTCATAAAAGTTAATAGGTCTTTTTTATTTTATAAATAAAAAAGTATAATTGAACTTATGAAAAGTTGAAAACAATTATTAGACTTCAAAACGTCAGAAATGCGTATTGCTGAGAAAGCTTTAAAGAAAATTAATCAGCTTGAAAGCATAGTTTCTAAGTTTACAGACGAAGAACTTAAATCTAAAACAGAATACTTTAAAAAGCTATTAGAAAAAGGTTATTCATTAGAAGACATTCGTAATGATGCTTTTGCAGTAGCTAGAGAAGCAACAAAGAGGGTTTTAGGTAAAAGACCTTATGATGTTCAAATATTAGGTGGATTACTTTTAGATTTAGGTTCAGTAGCTGAAATGAAAACTGGTGAAGGTAAAACAATTACATCTATTGCTCCGGTTTACTTGAATGCTCTTTTAGGTAAAGGTGCGATTGTATCTACAGTTAACGAATACTTAACTGAACGTGATGCAACTGAAATGGGTGCTGTGTTTAATTTTTTAGGACTTACTGTTGGGATTAATAAAGCACAAATGAATGAGGATGATAAAAGAAAAGCTTATGCAGCTGATATTACTTATTCAGTTCACTCTGAACTTGGGTTCGATTACTTAAGAGATAATATGGTCTCAAATAAGAATAACAAAGTTCAAAGAGGACTTCAGTTCTGTTTAATCGATGAGGTTGACTCAATCTTAATCGATGAAGCTAAAACACCTCTTATCATTTCAGGTGGAGAAAAAGATGATACAGCAGCTTACTTTGCTGCTGACCAATTCGTTAGAACTCTTGGTCCTGAAGATTACATAGTTGATGAAGAGTCAAAGGCTGTAGCGCTAACACACTCAGGGATTGCTAAAGCTAATGAGTTTTACAAAACTGATGGACTTTATAAAATTGAAAACTCTGAAAATGTTCACTTAATCCAAAACGCATTAAGAGCACATAAAATTATGCGTATTGATGTTGAGTACATTGTCCGTGAAGGAAAAATCGAATTAGTTGATGCATTCACTGGTCGTATAATGGATGGACGTAGCTATTCAGAAGGGCTTCAACAAGCTATCCAAGCTAAAGAAATGGTTGAAGTTGAACCTGAAACAAAAACTTTAGCAACCATTACTTACCAAAACTTTTTCAGAATGTTCAAAAAGCTTTGTGGAATGACCGGTACAGGAAAAACTGAAGAGCAAGAATTCATTGATATCTACAATATGAGAGTTAATGTTGTTCCTACAAATAAACCAATTGCTCGTGTAGATGAACCTGATGCAATTTTTGCAACTGCTAAAGCAAAATGAAATGCAGTTGCTAATAAAATTGAAGAACTTTACAAAAAAGGTCAACCAGTTTTAGTTGGTACTGCTCAAATTGAAGATTCAGAAGTTATTCATAGACTTTTAACACATAGAGCAATTCCTCATAGAGTTTTAAATGCTAAACAAAATGCATCTGAAGCTGAAATTATTTCGCATGCTGGTGAAGTTAAATCAGTTACTATTGCCACAAATATGGCTGGTCGTGGAACTGACATTAAACCTACACCTGAAGCTTTAGAACTTGGTGGATTATACGTTTTAGGAACAGATAAAGCTGAATCAAGAAGAATTGATAACCAGCTAAGAGGACGTTCAGGACGTCAAGGGGATATTGGTACAAGTAAATTCTTTATTTCTATTGAAGATCAATTAATGCAACGTTTTGCAAACTATGAAAGTTTCAGAGATGCTTATTCAAAAGATGGAGACAAAGAAGTTACTAATAAACAACTTAGATTTGCTTTTAATCACGCTCAAAAGAAAATTGAAGGTTTCAACTATGACTCACGTAAATCAGTTTTAAATTATGACGACGTTATTAGACAACAACGTGACTTAATTTATGCGCAACGTGATTTAATCTTATACAGCAGTGACATAGTGTTTATCGTTCAAAGAATGATAGCATCTGCTGCTAGAACTATTGTTAGAAGTGGTGAATATAGATTGCATAATAATGTTTATCATTATGAAGCTCTTGTAGACTTTTTAAATGAAAACATTGGTAAATTCATTAAATTCCACTTTGATATTAATGACATTTCAAAAGTTCACGAAACAGATTTGCCAGAATATATTGCTAACATTATTCTTTCAATTTATCAAGATTGAGAAAAGAATGCAATAGAAAACACTTCAGAAGAAGAGTTAATAAGACACTTAAGAGCACTTATTTTAGGCACATTAGATGAAAAATGACAAAGTCATATCAACTTAATGGACAAATTACGTTCAAACGTTAACTTAGCTCAATATTCACAAAAGAACCCTTACCAAATTTATACAGAGGAAGGGACAAAAGCTTTCTACAAAATGATTGATGATATTGCTTATGGAGTGCTTTTAAAAGTCTTCTCAGACAGAATTGGAATGAAGACATTATTCACAAAACAAATGAAAGCTGATCCAATATTCCAACAAATTCTTTCATCATTCAGAATTGATCCATACAAATCAATTGAAGAGCAAGAAAGAGTTGTTGTTGAAACTTACGAGTTAATTAAGAAAAGAATGGAAGACCTAGAGCAACAAAAGAAAGCTGAGCAAGAAAAATTAGCTCAAACAGCTAGTGAACCAATTGAAGTTCCGGCTGAAAATCAACTACAAAATCAAGAAGTAGTTAGATTAGATGAAAAACCAAAAAAAGTTAAAAAACAAAGTGATAAAACTAATAAAAATATTGCTATAAATCTTGATAATAAACTTTATAATTGTAGTAATATTGCTTATATTAAAGATAATGAACATAAAATTAGTCGTTCAGTAGCTCTTGCACCAAAAAGAAGACAACCACAAAGACCAAGGCTAAATATCAATGTTTATGTAAAACATAAATAAAAATTGTTCAAAATCATAAATTTATTAAATCTAAATAGTTTGAAAATAAAAGGAGATCCTTATGGCACAAGTAGAATTAGAAGTTAAATTAGATGGAAATTGTAAAGTATGTAAATCACCAAGAGTTCAATGTGTTTGTTTCTCATGTCCTTGTTTAGGTGGAAAATACCACGTTGAACAAATGACAATTGTTGAAGAAGTTAAAAATGAAGAAGTATTAGTTGAAGAAACTGTAGTCGAACAAGAACAACCAGTAGAAGAAAAAGAAACAGTTGTATATTCAGAAGTAAAAGAAGAACCTAAAGAAGAATACGTTTATGTTGAATCAGACTTAACACGTGAAGAAAATATTATCGAACCTGTTGGTGGACACAGATGTGGTGGACACTGCTTAGCAAACAGAAACGCTAATATGGTTAAAAGAGAAGCAGAAGTTGTTTACAGCTCATCAGCATTAGCTAAAGAAGAATGTGGATGTGAAGAAGAAAAACAAACATGCTGTGAAGGTGAATGTAACTGTGAACAAGTTGAGGAAAGAGTAGAAGTAGCAGTTAGAGAAGTTACAGAACAAGTAGTTGAAGAAGTTATTGTTCAAAACTACTACACATTACACCCAGTTGCAAACAAATTCAGAGAATACAGTGAAGAAGTTATTACAGAATTCAAAAAATAATTTATCTTTCACATAGCAAATTTGCTATGTGATTTTTATTTTTATGGTATTATTTTTAGGAGCCGACATCGAAGTGAAAACTTAGATGTGTACTGCCTTCAATTTGAAGGTTTTTTTATTCAAAATAATATAAAATATATAAATCCTTAATTTATATATTGTTAATTAAAACAAAGGAGCTAAATATGATTGAAGTTCAAAATTTAAGCAAGATTTTTAGTGATAAAAAATTATTTGAAAACGTTAACTTAAAATTCACAGAAGGTAACACTTATGGAATTATCGGTGCTAATGGTGCTGGTAAGTCAACATTTTTAAAAATAGTTGCAGGTGACATTGAACCATCAGGTGGAAATATTGTTATCGAGAAAAACAAACGTATTTCTGTCTTAAGTCAGGATCATAATGCATATGATGATTACAATGTTACTGAAGTTGTAATTATGGGGAACACTGATTTATACAAAATCAAAGAAGAAAAAGATGCAATTTATATGAACCCTGATGCAACTGATAAAGATTATGAAAGAGCAGCTGATTTAGAAGAAAAATATGGTATGTTAGGTGGATGAACAGCAGAAAATGATGCACAAGAACTCTTAAGTAACTTACACATACCTAAAGAAAAATGAGAAGCTCCAATGAGAGAGCTTACAGCTAATCAAAAAATCAAGGTTCTTTTAGCTAAAGCATTATTTGGAAATCCTGATATTTTAATTATGGATGAGCCAACTAACCACTTAGACCTTAGAAGTATTAGATGACTTGAAAACTTCTTGATCGACTACCCTAACGTTGTTATTGTAGTTAGCCACGACAGCGACTTCTTAGATGCTATTTGTACACATATTGTTGACATTGATTACAATGAAGCGAAAATTTACACAGGTAACTATTCATTCTGAAAACAAAGTTCAGAGTTAGCTAGAGAAATGATGAAGCAATCAAATCTTAAAAAAGAAGCACAAATCGAAAAACTTAAAGAATTCATCGCGCGTTTCAGTGCTAATGCATCCAAATCAAGACAAGCTACATCACGTAAGAAAGCTCTTGAAAAAATTTCACTTGATGAAATTAAACCTTCAAATAGAAAATATCCATTCGTTCGTTGAGAAATGAACCGTGATCACGGTAAACAAATTTTAAATGTTGAAGGTTTAACATACAAAAATGATAAAGGTGAAACTTTATTTGAAAACGTATCATTCTCACTGAAACCAGGTGAAAAAATGGTTATTGTTGGAGAAGATGACATTGCTAAAACAAAATTATTAGAATGTTTACTTGGGATTAATAAACCAACTTCAGGAACAGTTGAATGAGGACAAACAATTACACCTTCATACTTCCCTAATGAAAATAGCAAATACTTTGATACAGATGAAAACATTCTTGAATGAATTTCTAAGTGACCACTTGAAAATAAAGAAAAAGAAAACAGAGAAAATGATGATGCTAGAATGCGTGGGTTCTTAGGTCGTATGTTATTTAGCAATGATTCAGTATTCAAAAAAGTTAAAGTAACTAGTGGGGGAGAAAAAGCTAGATTAATGTTCTCAAGAATGATGCTTCTTGAATCTAACTTTATCATCTTAGACCAACCATTAGATCACTTAGATGCTGAAAGTATTGACTCAGTTATTGAAGGTGTTAAAAACTTCAAGGGTGGAGCAATTTTCACAACATATAACAGAGCATTTGTTAACCAATGTGCCAATGTTATTTTAGAACTTCAATCACCTACAAAGAGCTTCTTATTCAGAGGTTCTCTTGAAGAATATGAAGAAATTATGCAAGATAACTAATTATGAATAGATTTTTTGTAACAGAGAAAAACAATGAATCTTTTGTTTTATCAAAAGAAACATTAAAACATCTTCAAGTTATCAGAATAGACACAAAGCCTTTTATTTGTGTTTATAATGAAGAATTTTATGAATGTGTATTAGATAATAATGCAGCGAAAATAATTAAAAAAATAGAACAAAATCATGAACATAAATACGAAGTTGTTCTTGCGATGGCTGTAATTAAGTTAGATCGTTTTGAATGAGCGCTACAAAAAGCTACAGAACTTGGAGTTACAAAAATAATTCCACTAAAAACTCAATACACAAATCACGACTTACTTAAATTTAATAAATTTAGCTCAAAATATGAAAGATTTAAAACTATTTTGCAAAATGCAGCTGAGCAATCATTCAGAAATAAAATTCCAGTTTTAACTGAATTAATGACGTTAAAACAAGTGTTAAATCTGCCGATTCAAAATAAATATATAGCGCATGAAAAAATTGATATTTCATCAAACCTACCACAACCAATTGATAGTGATGCTATTTTCTTAGTTGGACCTGAAGGTGGTTTTTCAGATGAAGAAATCAATTTAGCTGCAAAAAATAATGTAAAAGTTGTTTCATTAGGTTCAAGAATTTTAAGAGCAGAAACAGCAGCAATTTTCATGTTATCGCAAATGAAAATCGATTAATAAAATTAATTAAGAAAATATATAAAATACCTATAATATAGGTTTAAAAAACATAATAAACCATATGTAAAAAAATGAGTATAAAAAAACTTATGTGGTATAATAAATAAGCAATTTATAAATTTATAAACCGAGATAAATTTTTTATTATTAACGTATATAGGAGGATAGCGTGAGACAAACAACAATAGTTAATACTCAACAAGCTAACAAAAAATGATATGTTATTGATGCTGAAGGACAAGTATTAGGGCGTTTAGCTGCTCAAGTTGCATCAATTTTAAGAGGGAAAAACAAACCTACATTTACACCTAACGCAGATATGGGTGACTTTGTTATCATCGTAAATGCAGAAAAAGTAGTTTTAACAGCTAAAAAAGAAGAAAACAAAATTTACTACTCACACTCAGGATACCCAGGTGGATTAAAAAGCATTACAGCAGCAAAATTAAGAGTTAAAAGACCTACAGCTTTAATTGAAAAAGCAGTAAGTGGAATGATTCCTCACACAAAATTAGGAAACAAACAACGTCGTAGTTTATTTGTGTATGCTGGACCAAACCACAAACACGAAGCTCAACAACCAGAAAGATTAGAGGTTAAATAATTATGGCTAAAGAAACAGTTATGTACCGTGGATTAGGAAGAAGAAAATCTTCAGTTGCTCGTGTTAGATTAACACCAGGTAAAGGTAAATTTGTTATTAACAACCGTGATGCTAGAGAATACTTAACATCTGACATTTACTTAAAAGATGCTAACCAACCTTTTGTTTTAACAGATACATTTGGAACATTTGATGTTAGTGTAAACGTAAGTGGTGGTGGTCTTAGTGGTCAAGCAGGTGCTATTAGATTAGGTATTGCACGTGCTTTATTAGAAGCTAACCCTGAATATCGTTCAGCTTTAAAAGTAGCCGGAATGCTTACAAGAGATGCTCGTGCTAAAGAACGTAAAAAACCAGGTTTACGTGCAGCACGTCGTGCAAGACAATTCTCAAAACGTTAATAAAATTAATAATATTTTGTACTTCTGTTTTTATAGTTTTATGCTATAATAGAAGTACATTTATGCGAGCGTAGCTCAGCTGGTTAGAGCACACGACTGATAATCGTGAGGTCGATGGTTCAAGTCCATTCGTTCGCACCATTTCATAAAGATGACCTTATTTTACCAACTAGAAATAGTTGGTTTTTTTCTTGCTCTTTTTTATAAATTAAAGAAATTGTTTTTTTACTTATCTGACTAGCTCACTACTGTAAAAGTAAAAAAAGGAATAAAAAAAGAACCTTCTAAGGTTCCTCGGTCAATTTCTTGAAATGGTACGTCCTAGAGGATTCGAACCTCTGACCCAATGGTTAAAAGCCATTTGCTCTACCTGCTGAGCTAAGGACGCACATTTTTTGGTGCCCAGGACTGGACTTGAACCAGCACGGTATTGCTACCGAGGGATTTTAAGTCCCTTGTGTCTACCATTCCACCACCTGGGCATTTCTTTTTGCTTGAATATTATAACACAGAAAAAATAAAACAAAGTATTTTTTTAATATTTTTATTTAAATAATAAAGCAACAAAAAGGGTAAAATATAAATGAGGAAAAATGAATAAAGATCAAACAGTTATTTTTGGTATGCATAATTCAGAAAAATTAGCAAAAAAGATTTCTGAACTTGTTAATATACCACTTTCAAAAGCAACAAGAATAGTTTATACTGATGGTGAAGCCATGTGAGTAGCTGAAGAAACTGTTAGAAACAAAGATGTTTACATCATTGCTTCAACATCAAAACCTGTAAATGATAATTTAATGGAATTATTGTTATTTATTGACTCACTTAAAAGAGCAAGCGCAGGTTCGATTAATGTATGCTTAAGCTACTATGGATATGCTCGTCAAGATAGAAAAGCATCAGGAAGACAACCGATTGGAGCTAAATTAGTTGCTAATTTACTTCAAGTAGCAGGTGCTACTAGAATGATTTGTGTTGACTTACATAACCCTTCAATTCAAGGATTCTTTGATATTCCTGTTGATGATTTAAGAGCACAATATCCACTTGCATTAGCATTAAGAAAACTTAATACATCATTCACAGTTGTATCTCCAGACCACGGTGGAACTGTAAGAGCTAGAAAACTTGCCGAATTAATAGCAAACACAATTAAAATTACAATTATCGATAAGAGAAGAAATGCTGATAATCAAACTGAAGTAATGGGTATTATTGGTGATATCAAAGGTCAAAATGCGGTTATTGTAGACGATATTATTGATACAGGTGGAACAATTAAAAAAGCAGCACAAACATTAAAAGATAATGGTGCTAATAAAATTATTGTTGTTGCAACGCACGGTGTTTTTTCGAAGGGGTTTGATATTTTTGAAAATGACCCTAACATTGAAAAAGTTATTGTTACAGACAGCATTGATAACAATGAATTACTAGAAAAATACTCAAAATTACAAATTGTTTCATTAGGTGAATTTATAGGAAAAGTGATTAATGCATCTCTAAATGGTGGAAGCATTACAAATGTATACGCAGAAATAAAGGAACAAATAAATAATTACAATGATGAGAAGTAAAGAACTTGTTAGAGAATTATGCATTAAAAATAACTGAGATTTTAGTTTATTTGAAGCTTATGTGAATCTAATCGAAGAGAAAAACAAAGTTATGAATTTAACTGGATTTTCAGATGAAAGACTTTGAAATGAAGGTATTTACGAATCTTTAGTATTTATGATTGAAATCTCTAAAGACTTACAAGGTGGAACTATTTTAGACATTGGAGCTGGAGCAGGTTTCCCATCAATTCCATATGTGTTAACAAAACCTAAAAACAAAGTAGTTATATATGAACCGCTTTTAAAAAGAGTTAACTTCTTAAACGAAGTTATTGAGAAGTTAAATTTATCAGATTATGTAACTGTTTACAAATATAGAGCTGAAGATGTAAAGGAAACTAATCAATTTGATGTTGTTACAGCAAGAGCTGTAGCAACTGTAAAAGCTTTAAGTATGGCTGCTTTACACTTAGTTAAAGTTAATGGTTCATTATCTTTATTAAAAGGTAAGAAAGCTATTGAAGAACTTAATGACGCAAAGAGCATTTTGAAAGATGTTAAAGTTCAATATTCAATAAGTCCTTTTATTGATGAGAATATTGATAGAGAAAATTACATTGTATCAATTAAGAAATTAGAAAATACACCGAAAAGATTTCCTTATTTATGAAAAGATATTAAGAAGGTTAATTAATTTATTCAAAGATAGCATTAAGCTATCTTTTTTTATTTTAATTTTATTTTTCATGTTGTTAAGAGAGTTTTATGATTCGATAAAAAATGCATATGATCGAAATCATATGCATAGTTTTTAATTATTCAATAGCATCTTTCTTGTTTTTGAAGTTCATTTTAATAGGACAACCTCTAAAATCAAATGTTTGACGCAATTGATTTTCAAGGAATCTTTGATATGAGAAGTGTAAGTATTTTTTATTGTTAACAAAGAAAGTGAATGTAGGAATTTTTGCTTTTTCTTGTCTTGCAAAGTAGATATTTAATCTACCACCATTGAATGGAATAGCAGGTTGAATAATTTGAGTTTCTAAAATCAAGTTTGATAATAATGATGGTTTGATTTGACGTTCTAAGTTTGTTCTAACTAAGTTAATTGTGTCATAAAGTTTGTTTAATCTTTGATTGTATTTAGCTGAAATAAATACAAATGGAACTCATGGAACAAAGTGGAATTTGTTTCTAAGTCTTTTTTCATATTCAGTCATTGTGTTTGTTTCTTTTTCGATTAAGTCTCACTTATTAATTACAATGATAACTGGTTTTTCATTATCTAATGCATAACCAATAATTCTTGAATCAAAGTGTGAAACTTCTTCTTGTGAAGCATCAATAACGATAAGTGATAAATCAGCTTCTGAAAGTGAGTTCATAGCACGCATAAGTGCATAGTGGTCGACTGATTCAACTAATTTTGACTTCTTAGTTATACCGGCAGTATCAATAACATTGTATGTTTTTCCATCAATATCAATTAATGATGTAACTGAATCGCGAGTTGTACCGGCAATATCTGAAACAATTGAACGCTCCTCTTTAGCTAAATTGTTTAAAAGTGAAGATTTACCTGCGTTAGGTTTTCCGATAATAGCTAAATTAAATGCATCGATTTCTTCAGGGTCTGAATAATCTAAAACTTCAATACATTTAGTTAAAACATCACCGATCCCTTCTCCGTGAAGAGCTGAAATTGGATAAATGTGATCAACTCCTAAACTATATCAAGAGTAATCAAATTGTTGTGTGTCTTCAAGTTTGTTAGCTACAGCAATGATCGGTTTTTTAGATCTACGTAAAATGTTCATAATGAATAAGTCATCATTTGTAATTTCACTAGTTCCATCAAATAAGAAGATGATTGCATCAGCTTCTTCAATAGCGATTTTAGCTTGGATTTGAATTTGTTCTTGGAATGGTCTGTTTTCAATTTCAATTCCACCAGTGTCAATGATTTTAATTTCGTGACCAGTTCAAATAATACGTTCGTAAAGTCTGTCACGTGTAACACCAGGTTCATCATGCACAATAGAAACTTTTCTTCCTACAAGCTTATTGAAAAAAGTACTTTTCCCTACATTTGGTTTCCCTACAATTGCAACTGTATTACGCATTTTGTTCCTTCTTTGCTTTTAATTTTTGGTTAACAATATCAATAATTTTGTTTTCAACTTCTTCAGTTGTTAGTTCAGTACAATCAATATAAATAGCATCTTCTGTTTTATGTAATGGATCAACTTCTCTATGGATATCTTGTTGATCACGTAATTCAACTTCTTTTAAAACCTCTTGGTAGTTTGTGTTGTAACCTAATATTTTGTTTTGTTCATATCTTCTTTGCGCTCTGATTTCTGGTGTAGCTCATAAGAAAATTTTAACTTCAGCGTGAGGTAGGATTCTGAAAGTTGTATCTCTTCCATCAATGATGTAACCCTTATGTCTTAAAGTCATATGTTGAATAAATTTAACAACAAATGCTCTAACTTCAGGAATTTTAGCCACAGTAGGAGTAACTTTTGAAATATAGTCAGCTCTAATTTTAAGTGAGATATCATTTCCATCTAATAAAGTTATATCGTTAGGCAATAACTCAATGTTGATTGTTTCAAGAGATTTAATTACACCTGCTGTATCAGTTGTTAAAATATTCTGTTCAAGAGCATTTAATGTGATTGCTCTATAAACTGAACCACTGTTAATAAAAGTGTAATTTAATCTTTGAGCAAGATTTTTAGAAACAGTTGATTTACCAACACCGTTTGGACCATCAATGGCTATATTAACTTTTCTCATATTTCCCTCTTTAAAGTTTTATTTTATTTTTATTGATTTTTGTACTTTTTGTATCTTCCTGTTTATTGTTCTCTGGATAAAGAGAATTTAGGACATATTTTAATTCAGGTAGATTATTATCGAAAATTACATAATCATCCATGAAGTCAATTGAATTCATTTCAAGATTTAATTCAAGCTTATTTAATTGCTCTTTGATTTTTAAGATTTGTTCATAAGGTTTATACAAATCTGATTTAGGTATCGTTTTAGTGTTTGAAATGGTGTTGATGTATTTTGGGATGAAAACAGAAGTGTTTGAAAATGTTTTATACAACCATTCGTATTCTTTTTTCAATTCAACATCATCATTTATTGCAAGAATTTTCATTCTTTTAAATAATTTAGTTTCTCTATCAACACTCATTTTTACGTACCTCTTTAAATTCCTTTTTATTTTAGCATAATAAATTAATTATATTAATTTATTACAAAAAAAGAGCATTTGAGCTCTTTATGCAAACTTTTTAAGTACTATTTCCTCAAATAATTTTTCATCAATTTTGTTAATAACTGACACTTCTTTTTGTGCTGATTTAAGCACAAAAAGGATATATTCTTTGTTATTGCTAAAATGTGAAGCTAACAATGTATCTTCTGTAAAAGTCACTTCATTTTGTTCATAAACTTTATTAACATACGGCGATTGTGAAATAAAGAAAATTGATTGATCTACAATTTTGCTTAAAAACATTTTTGTTCCAAATTTCTTAAAAAACAACATATTCCCAACTTGATCCTTGAATGTTACAGGTATGTTTCTTGAATATTTGTTTGCTCTTGTGAATGAACCAAGAATGTTAATGTCATATTTTTCGATATCAAATTCATCAAATTCTTTCTTAGAAATTTGAATTCTTGATTTTTGAACAAATACAATCACAATAATCATAAATGAAATTAAAACTGCAAGCATAACACAAGATAAATAGAATACTATTGATGAAACTGAAATTGCACTGAATGAAAGTGTGACTGTTTCGGTTGTTTTTGTTTTTTCATTAACTTGTGAACCAATTAATTTAATTACTTCTGTAGCATTTAAAACAAATAAAATTAAGCTAATTGCAAAGAAGCCAAATCCAGCTAATGCTGAATAAATTGATTTCATTTGCATGTCTTTGTATGCGAATCTACCCTTAATTAATTTAAGGTAATTGATTAATCTATATGCACAGTAATAAATGATTAAAGTAAATATTACTTGCATAGCTACCATTACTAAACTACTCATAAAATTATTTTACTATATTTAAATACCTATACTCAATATAAAGCAGAAATATATTTTTATTTTTACGACTTGCACACTATGGTTTTAGTTTTATTTAGCTGATGTGATATTTTGATTTATAAAGTAAAATATAGATATGGGATTTTTTAAAAATTTAGTAAATAAGGTTTTTAATAGAAAACCTAAAGATGTTGAACAAGTTCAAGAAGAATTAGACAAAAAAGAGCATAAGAAAATAATCACAAGTGAGAAATTTAAGAAGTATGAACAAGGTTTAAATTCTTCTGCATCATTTGGAAAAAAACTTTTAGAGCTACAAAATAGACACGTAAAACTTGATGAAGACTTTTTTGATGAGTTTGAAGAGTTATTGATTATGTCTGATATTAATGCTTCATTAGTTGATGTTATGGTAGAAAGAATTAAACAAGAAATTAGATTAAACAACATTGACGATCCAAAAATGATTGGAGAAATTGTTGCTGATCAAATGTTTACAATTTACACAAACAACTCAGTTGTTAACACAAACCTAAACTATGAAGTTGGCAGATTAAATGTTTTTGTTTTTGTTGGTGTTAATGGATCAGGTAAAACAACTTCTATTGCTAAAATAGCAAACAAATATGTTAAAGAAGGGAAAAAAGTTTTAATTGCTGCTGCTGATACTTTCAGGGCCGGTGCCGTTGATCAATTAGGTGTTTGAGCACAAAGAATTGGTGCAGAAATTGTTAAACCTGCTCACGAAGGAGCTGATCCTTCTAGTGTTGTTTATCAAGCAGTTTCTAAAGCTAAAGAAGAAAATTATGATTTATTAATCATCGACACTGCCGGTAGATTACAAAATAAAGTTAACCTTATGAAAGAACTTGAAAAAATGATTGGTGTTATTAGAAAATTTGAACCTTCAGCACCACATGAATCATTATTAGTTCTTGATGCAACTACAGGTCAAAATGGATTATCTCAAGCAAGAAACTTCAAAGAAATTGCTAACTTGACTGGGATTATTCTTACCAAAATGGATGGAACATCAAAAGGTGGAATTGTTTTATCAATTAAAGATGAATATGACCTTGATGTTAAATATGTTGGTTTAGGTGAAAAACTAGATGACTTACAAGAATTTGATCTTGAATTATTTATTTATCAAATGACAAAAGCATTAATTGATAATGAACAATAAGTCATTAGAAAAAGTAATTAAATACACAGAGTTATTTGATAAATATGGTAATTTATTAACTCAAAATCAACAGCAAGTTTTTAAGTTATATTATGAACAAGATTTATCATATGCAGAAGTTGCTGAAGTCATGGCTACAAGTAGACAAGCTGCAACTGATGCAGTTAATAAAGCAATTCATAATTTACTTAAAATTGAGGAAAAAATGAACAAAATGTAGATGCTTTTGCATCTTTTTTTGTACAAAAAACACATCCAAGTACCATTAAATTGGATGTGCTAATAGGATATTA
Organism: Mycoplasma sp. 4079; assembly: GCF_047785185.1. NCBI lineage: Bacteria > Bacillati > Mycoplasmatota > Mollicutes > Mycoplasmatales > Mycoplasmataceae > Mycoplasma > Mycoplasma sp. 4079. The sequence goes on from NZ_JBLNNG010000002.1 coordinate 39,938, forward strand.
TATGTATATTTTATGATTGGTTCAAGTGACGACTCTTGAACCAAATTATTTAATTAAAAATAAATTTTGATAAAGGAGTAATCTATGGAATTACCAAAGAATATTAATATCTACTAATTAATAAAGATAGTTAATATTTTGAAAATTTAAAATTTATATATGACGAACTGTGTGTTTAAATTTACAAAATTACTCAAATAAATATGATTAAAATTTCTTTATTTTAAAGAAATGTAAATACAAAATTTACTCTATAAAATAATGATAAAAATAAAAAGTTAAAACAACTAAATATAATATATAACAAAAATATAGTGAATATCTTTATTGATAATAATAAACTTGTATAAAAAACCTAATAATTTTAATGATTAATAATAAATGATATTAATAAATGTCTGTCTATTTTGTGACTTTATAAATTAAATTTTAAAATAATAGAATATTTTTTTGATATATAAAAGAATTTCCCTTTTGTTGCGACAATATATTTGTCGCACTTATATCATATTCCTTTTTAGTAAAGAAAATTATGAGCATAAAAATATTTTTTTAAAATAATTTTTGACTTTTATAATAGTGTGTAAGCGATAAAAGTTTTTCCTTATTTTTGAGGTTCAAAAAATTTTATATATTCCATTCATGTAATTTAAGGATTTTGTAATTTTTGTTAAAAATTAGTTGCAATAAAGTTTTAAATCTAAGCCTAAATTTTAGTGAAGAAAAAGCACATCCAGTTCATTTTTGGATGTGCATTTTTGACATTATAAATCGATATTTTTTACGTATTTTGCATTCTTTTGAATGAATTCTCTTCTCGGTTCAACTCTTTCGCCCATTAAGGTTTCAAAAATTGAATCTGATTTGTAAATGTCTTCAATTTGCACTTGAAGCATTTTTCTACGTTCAGGATCCATAGTTGTTTCTCATAGTTGTTCAGGATCCATTTCTCCAAGCCCTTTGTAACGTTGAATTGTAATTTTTTGACTAGGGTTTAATGTTGTGATTATTTCGTCTTTTTGATTATCGTTGAAAGCGTATTCAACAAATTTATTTTGTTGAATTTTGTATAAAGGAGGTTGAGCTATGTAAATAAATCCATACTCAATTAAAGGTCTAAAGTATCTGTAGAAGAATGTTAATAATAAAGTTCTAATGTGAGCACCATCGACGTCGGCGTCAGTCATAATAACAATCTTGTGGTATCTTAATTTGTTGATGTTAAATGTTTCTCCTCAACCTGTACCAATAGCTGTCATTAATGATGAAATTTCTTCTGAAGAAAGAACTTTTTCTTGACGAGATTTTTCGACGTTAATAATTTTCCCTCTTAATGGTAAGATAGCTTGAGTTTTTCTATCTCTACCCATTTTAGCCGAACCACCAGCTGAGTTCCCTTCGACAATATATAATTCAGAAATTTCAGGATTTTTAGATGTACAGTCAGCTAATTTACCTGGTAATCCACCTGATTCGAAAACATTTTTTCTTCTTGCATTTTCTCTAGCTGCATTAGAAGCTAAACGCCCCTTTTTAGCCATAGATGCAATTTCAATAATTTTCTTAGCATCAGCAGGATTTTCATTTAAGAATCTTTCTAAAATTGGACTAAACACTCTGTTAACAGCTTGACGAGCATCTTTTGAACCTAATTTTCCTTTTGTTTGTCCTTCAAATTCTGGATCAGGGTGTTTGATTGAGATAACTGCTGTAACACCTTCAATTAAATCGTCACGAGTAAATTTGTCACTTTCAGATTTAATAACACCTTTTTCAATTGCATAGTTATTAATTAAACGCATTAAGGCATCATAGAAACCAGAAACGTGAGAACCACCTTCATGTGTTGAAATGTTGTTTGTATATGAAATAATGTTTCCACGATATAAATCAGATAAGTATTGCATACCGACTTCAACACCAATAACAACATCCTCATCTTTATTATTTTTAACAGCAAATTCTCCATCTGCATAAATAACAGGTGTAACTGGCTTGTAACCGTCGCTTAATTCGTGTACGTAGTCAATAATTCCATTTTCATATAAGAATTCATAGTGTGTGTTATCTCTGTAGTCAGATACTGAAACATATAGACCTTTGTTAAGGTGTGCAATTTGCTTCGCGTGGTCTAAAATAATTTCTTTATCAAATGGTAATTCTTCCATAACTGAATAGTCAGGATGGAATTGAATTTTTGTTCCTGTTTCATTTGGGTTAGCAAGTTTTTCAATAACTTCTGTTGACTTAATAGTTTTCCCACCATTAGCAAACTCTGCATAGTATAAGTTCCCGTTTCTTTTAACTCAAGCTTTAAATGAGTCTGATAAAGCATTAACAACACTAGCCCCAACCCCGTGAAGTCCACCAGAAACTTTATATGCATTAGATTCGAATTTACCACCAGCATTAAGTTTTGTTAAAACAACCTCAAGTGCACTTATTCCAAATCTCGCGTGTGTATCAACAGGAATTCCACGACCATTATCTTCAACAATAATTGAGTTATCTTGTGTAATGATAATATCAATTCTATTGGCAAAACCAGCCATAGCTTCATCGACAGAGTTATCTACAATCTCTCAAATTAAGTGGTGTAAACCTGATTTAGATGTTGACCCAATGTACATACCAGGTCTTTTTCTAACGTGTTCTAATCCTTCTAAAAACTGAATATTACTTGCATCATAGTTATGCTCTTTTTTAACTTCAGACATCTATACCTCCATGTGTAAATGTAAATTTTAATAAATATTACATATTTATTAAAATATTATATAGATTTTTCAGAAAAATAGATTGTTATATTTGTGCAAGCGCATTTTTACTTTTACGGCTTGTACACTATTATAAAAGTGAAAAAATGTCTATTTTTACTAACTCACATATGTGTATGTAATATGCATAATTTAAGCTAATTAAATTAGATAAAAAAATCAAGCTTTCGCTTGATCAAATTATCAGTTCTTTCTAGGGTTCTTATAAAATACATCTTCGATTGGGTCAACTCAGAAACCTAATCTATTTTCTTTTGCATAATTTTGAGAATTCTTAATTTTGTGATACATTGTTTGTTCTTCTTCAGTTTCTGCGTAGAATTTTGTATCTGAACGGTCTAATGTAATGTAAGCAACTCTAGCTAAACCTGCTCTAATAAGCTGGTTTCCAAACTCTAAATCAGGATTTTTTCTTTCGTCTGGATATAAGAATACAATTCATCTTCCATAATCATCTTCTTTTAACTTATTAAAGTAGAAGAAGAAACCATGTGATTGAACTTGTTCTACGTAGTATTTTTTAGAAATTTGAGCTCAATAATTTTCTTTTGAAGCTAATTCATCTGAATTTGAACCTTTATCTGTTTCAGGAGTATCGATTCCTCTAGATCTTAATCCTAGACTTCTACCATTACGATTAGTTGATTGAGTTCCTGGTTGAATACCACTAACTAAATTCATATATGCACCATATAATGTGTCACCATCAACAATTCCTGACATATCAACAACAGCATAGTTTTGAGGTAATGATTTTTTAATTGTTGTGCTAAAACCTAAACTTGTTTGTAAATTTAATGATGATAAGTAATCCATCTCTTGCTGACTAGCAAAAGCTAAAAATAATTTACTTTTATAATTTTCTAAATTTACATCAATTTTATTAAGTGATTCAATTAAGTTTTGCTCATTTGCATAAGTTTGTCTTAAAAATCTTGATGTTTCAGTTAAATTGTTATATGTTTTTGAACCTAAAAATCATTGATGTCTAATTTCAGCAGTCATTTCATTGGCACTATCAAAAACTTTTACAACATTTCCTGCTTGAGTTAATAAATCTTGATTAGTAGTGTTTGAGTTTATTTTATTTTTGTAGCCGTTAACTAATTCAACCAAATTATTGTCAGTTGAATAATTAGTTTTAACTGTTTCTAGTTTTTGGATAAGTTCACTATTTGAATTATTAATAGGATTTGATGGTTCTTTTGGAACATCGTTTTTATTACCACATGAAATAGATAATGTAGTAGCGACTGGTAAAATTGCAAGTGAACTGAATAAAGATAATTTTTTAAATTTCATCTTGTCTCTTTTCTATTTGTATATAAATATAATTTTATTCCTATTTAGAAATAATGTGTATAAAAAAAGCATCAAGATGATGCTAAGCTTTATCATTTGATCCGAACTCTAATATTTTTTGTTTAATTACCTTACGCATAGCTTCATAACCAGGTTTGTAAAGTTTTCTAGGATCATAATTTTTATCTTCAAGATCTTTGTTGTTAATAATAAATTCTCTAATCGCAGCGTGGTTTGCTAATTGTAAATCAGTGTTGATGTTAATTTTTGTAACACCTAAACTGATTGCCTTTTGGATTTGGTCAAGTGGAATTTCGCTACCACCGTGAAGAACAATTCCTAAACCAGTTTCACTTGATAATTTTTCAAGAACTTCAAAATTAAGACCTTGTCAGTTTTTTGGATATTTACCGTGGATGTTTCCGATCCCAGCTGCTAGAACTGTGATTTTTTCAGCAGCTAATTGTTTAGCTTCTTCAATATCTGCAATTTCACCGTTTCCAATAACGCCATCTTCTTCACCACCGATTGAACCAACCTCAGCTTCAACAGTCATATTTTTACTTTGAGCTAAGTAAACAAGTTTTTGAGTTAATTCTTTATTTTCATAAAATGGGAGGTGTGAACCATCGAACATAATTGAAGTAAAACCATCTGACTCAATAGCTTTAACACAAGCATCAAATGATCCGTGATCTAAATGAAGAGCTACAGGAATTGAAATTTTTAAGTCCTTAATAAGACCTGAAACTAAACCTGTTACAGTTTCATATCCACCTATATATTTCAGTGCTCCTTCTGAAACTCCTAAAATAACAGGCGAATTCATTTCTTGACATGTTGTAAGAATTGCTTTTGTTCATTCTAAGTTATTAATATTAAAATGAGGAACTGCGTACTTACCTTTTTTAGCTCTCTTGAGCATATCTTTTGCATTAACTAATGACATAAAAACCCACTTATTAGATATTTCTTAATTCTCAGTTTCCGTTTGCAAGTCTGTTGAATCTTTTATCAACTGTTAATAAACGGTATAACTCACCAATTTTTCTTTCTCTAACTTTTTCATATGGTGTGTTCATTGTAACGAATCTGTCTTCTCAGTCATATCTTAACTCGTCTTCAACAGTGTCAAAGATTTCCATAAATGCAAATTCGTCTGTTGGACGTGATGATACTAATTCGTATGCGATTTCTAACATTGTTTTGTACATAATAAATTCTCCTTTAATTACATTGATAAAGGTGCAGAAACACCAATTAAGTTAAGTCCAAGAGCTAAAATCGCTTGAACTGATTTGATAAGGTGAGCATATGTTGCTTCATCTTCGTGACCTAATAATTTAGTTTCAGCATAAAAACTGTTAAATGATTTAGCTAAATTAATTAAGTATTGTGTTAATAAGTTGACTTTTGAAGTTGACACAATTGTTTTAATTAATTCAGGGAATGAGTCTAATTCAATAATAAGTTTTTTAGCTTTATTTGTAAAGTTAATTTGATTATTAATTTCTTTTTGTTTTAATCTATTTAATAATGATACAGCTCTTGAGTGAGCATATTGAACTATAAATACAGGGTTATTAACATCAGTTGAGTTAGCTGCATCAATATCGAAATCAAATTTATTATTGATTTCCCTAGTGAGCATCATAAATCTAACTGCATCAGCTGAAGAGTAATCTAAAAGATCTTGCAAAGTAACTGCTGTACCAGCTCTTTTAGACATTTTAAATTCTTCTCCATCTTTTATTAATCTTACTAATTGAATAGTTAATATATCTAAATTGTCTGGATTGTAACCTAAGCATTGCATCGAAATTTTCATTCTTTGAATGTATCCTGAATGGTCTGCTCCTCAGATATTAATAAGTTTAGGTGACTTTAAGAACTTAAGTTCGTGATAAGCAATATCAGGTAAGAAATAAGTGTAATTTCCATCAGCTTTGATAAGTACACGGTCTTTATCATCGCCAAATTCTTTGGTTTTTAAGAATAATGCGCCATCTTCTGTGTATGTGTATTTGCTTAATTTTTTAAGAACTGGTTCAATTAAACCATCTTCTTTAATTGCTTTTTCAGAAGCAAATGTATCAAATGAAACATTTAATCTACCAAGATCTTCTCTGATTTTATCAAGCATAATATCTTTAGCTACAGTTGATAATTCACTTAATTTAACTTCATCAGCATTTAAGAAATAATCACCGTATTTTTCTTTAATTTTTGTAGCACATCAAACTATATCTTGACCTCTGTAGCAATCTTCAGGTAATTGTGCATCAATACCAAATAAGTTTTGATATCTTACATAAACTGAATTTGTAAGTACATTAATTTGATTACCTGCATCATTTACATAATATTCGGCTTCAACATCGTAACCAGCATGTCTTAAAATTCTAATTAAAGAATCTCCATAAGCAGCACCTCTAGCATGACCAACATGTAAAAATCCTGTTGGGTTAGCTGAAACAAATTCAACATTAACATGTTCTTTATTAATAAAGTCAGCTCCATAGTTTGTTGGATTTAAGTTAATGTTTTGTATTGTTGATAAAAATAATTGATTGCTTAAAACAATATTGATAAATCCAGGTACAGCAATGTCTATTTTTTGGTAGATATTTGAATTTGACATTTTAGCAACCAATTTATTTGCTACTTCAATTGGATTTTTAACAGCACAATGATTTTTTAAAATAAATGCAATATTTGTACTAAAGTCATAAACAACTTGATCGATGTTAATATTGTCAGGAACATTAGGTTGAGTGATATTAAAAACTAAATCTTTAACATTAAGATCCTTATTAACAAAATCTTCATTTTGCAACTCTATAACTGCGTCAATGATGTTTTGTTTTAACTGTTCTTTTAGTGTCATAATCCTCCTTATTTATAGATATATTTTATATATCTATTATATTAAAAAATATTTTTTATATAGCTAGGAAGCAACTAGTTTTATGTACCTTACACATAGTTATAAAAGTTAATTTTGCTTATATAAAATGGTAATTAAATATTATTTTTTATTATAATAACAATATGTTAAAAATATATGTATGTGGACCCACAGTTTACAATGATGTTCATATAGGAAATATGAGACCGATTGCAACTATGGACTTAATTTTAAAAGCTGCAAAGCAACTAGGAATTGAATATAAATTTGTTCATAATATTACTGATATTGATGACAAAATTATCAAAAAAGCCAAAGAACAAGGTGTTTCAGAAACTCAAGTATCGGAAAAGTATGGTAATTTATATTTAGATTTACTTAAACAATTCAGTGTTGACACTATAACTGACATTGAATACGTAACCAAAAATATTGATTTAATTGATAACTTCATTCAAAGATTAATCAAATCGAATAATGCATATTTAGACAATGAAGGCAATGTTTGATTTGATGTCATAAAAAACCAAAATGACTATGGTATTGTTTCAAAACAAAAAATTGAAAACATGAAATTTGAAGATAGTGAACTTTCTTCAAATAAAAAAGCACCTGCTGATTTTGCTTTATGAAAAAACACAACTGAAGGTGTTAAATACAATGTTTCTTTTGGTGAAGGTAGACCAGGATGACACACAGAATGTGTTGCCTTAATTGAAAAACATTTTGGAGATTCTGGTTTAGATATTCACGGAGGAGGGATGGACTTAACATTCCCACACCATGAAAATGAAAATATTCAATTCTATGCTTTAAATCAAAAACAGCTTTCAAATAAATGATTAAGAACAGGTCAAATTAATTTAAATGGAATTAAGATGTCTAAGTCATTACAAAACGTAATTTTAGCTTCTGACTTTCTTAAAAATTATTCAGCTGACTATTTTAAAATGATTTTATTATTAAACTCATTTACAGGTTTGATCAATATTGATGAGAATTTAATTAATAATGTTGAAGTGATTTTCAAGAAAATTAGCAAAATTTACTTCTTAAATGCACTATTAAACAAACAAAACAATTCACAAATTAACAATGAATTAGCCAAAGAAGCATTCACATATATTTTTGAGCAGAGATTTTCTGACTTTAACAAACTTACTAATGATCTAATTAAAAATATTAATAAAGACAAAAACACCTTGCACATAGCGACATTAGTATATATTTTTGATAAGTTAGGTTTTGAATTTAATAAATTCGATTACAAAAAATATGTTCCAATTTATCAAAAATGACAAGAGTTTTTAGCTCAAAAAGATTATCAAAATGCTGACAAATTAAGAAACGAATTGATTGAAAATAATTTAATATAAGGTAAATATGAAAAAATTACACGAAAAACAAAAAAAATATGATATGACCACTAAAAAAGTGGGAGAATTAATTGTGTATGGGAAAAATTCTGTTATTGACTGTGTCAATAATAAATTAGATATTTCTGAAATACACATAACTGATGAAGGAAGTTTAAAGTACTTTAAAGGTGATAACACTTTAAGGGGTATAAAAATTGTTATCACTGATAAGAAAACTTTAGATGAAGAAACAAAAGAAAACCATCAAGGTTTTAAAGCAATCTTAAAATCTGTTAATTACAAGGGGCTTGACGATTTAGGAAGATTGCATAAGGATAATTCACCAATTCTTGTGTTGGATAAAATTCAAGATCCACATAACTTTGGTGCAATTATAAGAACAGCAAATGCTGGGGGAATTAAGCATATTATTTTCCCTAAAGATAATGCAGCTGTAATTAATTCAACTGTATTAAAGGTTTCATCAGGTGGATTTGTAAATATGAATTTTTACAGAGTTAATAGTCTTAATGCGGCCTTAACTCAACTCAAAAAAAGAGGTTATTGAGTTTATTCAACTGTATTAGATGAAAAAGCTCTTCCATACACAACGGTGGAATATGACAGACCTACAATTTTAGTTGTAGGTAACGAAGGTGATGGAGTATCGAAAAGTGTGCTTTCAGTCACAGATCAAACAATCTATATTCCACAAAGGGGGAATGTGCAATCTTTAAATGTATCAGTAGCAACAGGTATTATTGTGTTCGATGCATTAACTAAATGATAAGAAAATATCATTTGAACGATAAGTTTCTCTCTGAATTTTTGAAACTCGAAAATGACAAGTATTATTTAGTTTCAAAAATCATTTCTGCTTTCAGTATACAGCACAGTAAGTCAATAGATGTTTTGTCTAGAAAAATTAGTTGAGTCTTTGGTAAGGTATCTATTGAGCTAGCAGAAATTAAAAATGTTATACTTCATGAATTTTTAGGAATTTTTCTAGAAGTTTCTTCAGAAGTTTTTTGTAAGGATTTTAAATCCTATTCTCATTTCGAATCATTCATTTGAAATAAATTAAAGTTAAAGACCCTGAATTTCTTCCACTCAGAAATTAACTCTCAATATATTTTTGATGATGGCATTGCTAACAAAAGGGCAAATTTACAAAAAATTCTAATAGACATGGAAAATAGTGTAGTTGATAACTCACATAGTCCAAAACAACTTGATTATCAAATTAAAACTCAAAAAATACACTCAAGAAATCATTTTTTAAATAGTAGTTATAAAAAGAAACACTCAGTTATGAAAACAACAGATTTAAATGTTGGTTCATCAATTGATATTGACATTATTTGTTCGAACAACCTTATTACTACATTGATATCAAGTTAAATAGAGCTTATGTTAACTTATATGTGCAAATTTTTAATTCTTCTTTCTCATATATATTTATCGTATATTTACATAAGTTTAGGTAATTTTTTTAAGGTATAAAACGCAGTAGATTTTTCAAATTATTTTGTGTTGATTTTTAAAATCTCTTTAATATGTTATGTTTTTTATAAACAAGCTATATTTTGCTTGTTGCTCCATTATTGTTTATATTTTTTTCAGACAAATCGTTTTTACTCTCTGGCGATTTTGTCCCTTCTATATTTTATTTTTTCACTTACAAAATATGCATGTATAGACCTTTTTTTGATTCTATCTATGTTTTTTCCGTATTTTAGGAAAACTCACTTGAATTTTATTTCCAATAATTATTCATTCTTGCATATTAATAACATTGGGTAAGTGTTAGGTTATGAAAACGTATCATCTCAGTTGCTTGGGGGAGTGTGTGGGATGGTCAAAATTAATTAAACTTGAATTTAAGTTTTAAGGGTTAAGGAAAATTCGTAAGTTTAATTAATATGTTTTCTCTTGTTGCTTTTTATTTTATTAGTGTAAATTTTGGGTTATTTCTCAAAATTACGGTTATCTTCTTTTATGTTGTGGGGACTGAACTCTTTTTCACTTTCCAGTTTATGTTCTTCATTACTCAATTTGGTTTTCATTAAATTTTTATAGTGTTTTAAACAAAATATAATATGGTTTTTAGTTTATTTGTTGGATTATTCCTTTCTCAACATTTGAAAAGTATTTCACTTTCTTATATTTATCCATTTATTAACTTTTATTGAATATAAGACTTTATTATTAAATGCGAAATACAAAATTGGTTCTAAATGAACCGAAATTCATTATTTTTTCTTCTCTCATCAGTTAGACATTTTCTGTTAAATGTCAAACACCTTTCTTTAATTTTATTATTTAATTTTTTACAATGTCTATTAGATTTCCACTTAACTTTTTTAAGTTAAGTGGTTTTTATGTCCTCTGTTTGTAAATTTTCTCTTTTTATATTATGTGCTAATATTTTATTAATATGAATAATCGCAATTTTAGAAATAAAAAATTTGTATTTATTGGTGACTCAATAGCGCAAGGTTTTGATTTATCTCAAGGAACTGGAACATATGGAAATTTAAATCAGTTGGGTTATGCTTATTCAGACTATTTCATTGAGTTAATTCAGAAGAATGTTGGTAGAAATTTAGACATTAAATATAGTAATTTAGGCCTATCAGCAAGCAAAATTAGTACTTGAATTAATATCGTTTCTGGTGAAGAGTTTACGGATGAAACAAGAGAGCTAATGCACATAAATAAAGTTCTAGCTCAAAAATTTAATCATACTTGTTTTAATTATGATTTTGATTCATATTTAAAAGAAATTAAGGAAGCAGATTACTTGTTTATAAACTCTAGTGGAATTGAATTTTTATTCAGCATTTCCTATGTAGACTTAGTTGAAGTAATGTCTCAAAAAGATTACTACCTTCAAAATAAACAAATTGATGATTTATTGAAAAATGTTAAACGTACAACACAGCAAATCATTAATGAATATATTGTTTTAGTTAACAAAATTAAAGAAGTTAATACAAATTGCAAAATCTATTTAGTCGATTATCCTATTGCTTCATTACCTGTACTTAACAAGTTGATTCTTAAAAACAAAGATAATCTTTTAAACAAGAGTTATTCTATTTTTAAATCTATATACAAGGTATTTCAGAATATTTTTGCAGAAGTTTCAGCAGCAACAAATGCTAAATATGTTGAAATATTTGACTTTGAACAATGTTTAAGAAATGAACGCAAATGATATCAGTTGTTTTTAGATATTCATTGCAGTAAGAAATGTTATAAATACATTGGAAAGAAACTTTATCTAAATTTTGCTAAAGAGCATCATTTAAATAAATTTACTTGAACTAAATTTAGAAGTATTCCAATATACCCCGATAACAAAATTATTGATCTTGTTCAAACTTGATACAAAGAATTAGGCGTTCTAGAAGGTTCGTTAATTAGAATTTATATAAGCACAATTAGCAATTCATTGATTACTGAGAAACTAACTAAAGGTTTAGATATCACTCTTAATTTCAGTGCAATTCTAAATGAGAATGTTATGTCACTCATTGGTAAGATTTTCCATGACGAAAACGTACTTGAATATATTGAAAATAAATTCAGTTCACTAAAATTCACAGACACATTAATCGACTTTTTAGCTAATAATCAAGAGTTTGTTACATTGATTGATAATGTTGAAAAATTCTTTACTAGAAACAAAAACATTTCCCTTAATAAGTTTTGACAATTCTTTTTAGTTTCAAATGAAAAAACATTGTTTGATATAACAAAAAAATTCTTTGAAAAGTACCCTAATTTTAAAGAAGAGATAATTAATTTAATTCATTTTATCCTTGGAGAGTTAAATAAAAGAAAATTTATTAAGATTCCAATTGATATTAGAAAGATTGATTATGAGTTTAATTTAGATTTTTCATTAGTAAAAAATGATTTAGATGAATTTATGATTATTTTTAAAGAGTACTTTTTATCAAGTTCACATTTTGTTAGCTTCGAAAGTTACTTTAATAGTTTTATTATTCAAAACAAAGAGCTAATCAAACAAATATCATCGAAGTTTCTAAACATTGTTTTAGAACAATTGTTCACTGATAAGGATAAATTAATTCAATTCATTTTAGCCTATTGCAAGATTGATTATAAATATCTCTCAAGAAGAGATTTTGAAGCTCTTGATAGATATGTAGATAAGTTATTGAGCAACTTAAATATGACTAAAATGCAAAATAAAATCATTAATGAAACAATCAACTTTATACTAAAAACACCTAAAATGAAGCTTATTAGTTCTAACAACATTATGCTTATTGGACTTATTATTAAGAATCAATTTAGAAATAGATTATTTTTAAGCTTAGTTAGAGGTAATTTAGCCCCAACAGTTAATTTAGGAGTGCGTTTAACATTTGCAAAAGTGAGATCAATATTTAGATGAAGAAAGTAATGTGTTATATTTTTCACATGTAAATAATTTCAATTAAACCTATTACATAGCATTCATTTACTTAATGTATATTGTAATGTTGTGGTAAAATTAAAACACTATGAAAAGTAACAAGGTATCAATTGCATGCGAATTATGCAGAAAGAAAAATTACGTGACAATTAAAAGTGCTGGAAATGCAGAACGTTTAGTAATTAAAAAATATTGTCCTCATTGCAAACAACACTCAATTCACAAAGAAGAAGTTTAATTATGAGAAAAAATAAGAAAGCAAAAACTGAAAAAGTCGAAACAGTAAAAATGTCTTTAAAAGACAGATTTGAAAGCAGAAATAAAATTTATTTCTTTAGAAAGACTGTTAAAGAAATTAAACGTGTTCGTTGAGCAACTCCAAGACAAAATTGAATAAACCTTGTTAAAATTCTTGTTTTTACAGCTATATTTGCTTTATTTGTTTATGCAGTAACAATTGGATTTACAAAATTATGAGAAGTAATTGGTTCAGTTTAGAAAGGTAAATTATGAATAATTTTAAATGATACATGATCTCTACTGTTAGAGGAAAAGAAGAACAAGTTATCGAAGCTTTAAATAACCGTATTATTGCTGAAAATGTTGCAGAATCATTTAATCAATATGCAACACAAGATGGAGCTTTTAAAATCTTTAAAAAACCTATCTTAACAGCTAAAGAATTAGAAAAAAGACGTTTAGGTCACGAATACAAGGTTAAATACACAAATCTTTACCCTGGATACATTTTTGCAAATATGGATATGACAGATGAAGCTTGATACGTTGTACGTAACACACAAAATGTTACAGGTATCATTGGATCGTCTGGTAAAGGAGCAAAGCCTACGCCGGTTTCTTCTAGAGAAATTAGAAAAATGGAAAAAGCTGCCGAAGAAGCTACACACTTATTTAACTTAGGTAAAAACTTACAAGGACTTAAAATTAATGATTTAGTTGTAGTTTTAGATGGTCCATTTAAAGGTGAAATTGGTCCAATTAGATCATTAAACTTAGACGCAAATATTGCTACAATTCAAATTGAATCATTTGGAAAAAGAACTTCTGTTGAATTAAGCATCGATTCATTAGAACATTCAACAGAATACTAATCATTAGTGAAATTGAACAGTGTTAGCTGTTCTTTTTTATTCAAAATTTATCAGAAGAATAAAAAATGACTTTATTACCCACTAAAACAATCGTTTAATAAGTAATAAAGTCTAATTGTAATATTTCTTATAAGTCGAATTTGATATCCTAAACAATCTGAAGATTAATCTTCACTCATTATATATTCAGCTTGTTTAATTACATCATCTACAGCTTGTTTTTGATATTCTGGAGGATAATTATACTTCTTCAAATATTCTTTTATTTTTGTTCTCATTCTTGCTCTTGTGGATTCTTTATGGGCTCAGTCTGTTGATGCGTATTCTTCAACTACTGACTTTAATTCCCTAGCAATAAGTTTAAGCGTTTCATCGTTTAGTAATTCTTTAGCTGATTTATCTCTAATTAAAGCATCATAGAATGCTTTTTCTCTTCCAAATACACCAAGGTCTCTAGCTGTTTGTTCATCCCTTACCATTTCACTAGCGAATCCAACCAAATCAACAATAGTTTGTTCTGGTGAAAAAATAGCATCTCTATCATTATATTTTTCTAAGATTTTTCTTAATCTTTTACTGTATTCTTGAGATTTAAAATAATTATTTTTTCTAGATTCAGCTATTGCTCTTTCAAGTAACTTCTTGACAATTTGAACAAACACATGAGGAGGATTTTTTACTCTTAATTCTTCTATGTTTTTCTCACTCAACAATTCAATAACTTTACTTGAATCTTCTTTTGTTTGAGTTAATACTTTTACTTCATCACCTTTAATAGCATCTGCTAGAAGATTAGAAACATATTCGTTCATTTCTTTTATAGAGACAGTTGGAGTTTTTGCTCTAAGCTTTAGAATAAAACTTCTAATAGCTAAGTAATAATAAACATCATTTTTCTCTTCTTCAGTTAAAATACCAGCACAAACGACAAAGGCTTGCTTTACAGAAAAGGAAAGATCACTCATAAATGCATCTTCTCTTTTAGCTTCTTGTAACACAAATTCTGTTCCGATTTGTACAGCTTCAAATCTTTCTTGATCATTAGAGCTATAGAATTTGCTTTTATCAATTTTGTAAAATCATTCATTAAGTACACTTAATTTTTCTTTCAAGATGTCATAAATTTCTTTCTTTACATCTTGAACATTTTCTTGTCTATCTCTATCTGTATATTCTGTTAATGCTTCATTCAATGCTTTATTTAGACCTATGTAATCGACAATTAAACCATAATACTTACCTGGATAAACACGATTAACACGAGCAATAGCTTGCATTAAATTATAAGATTTGAGTCTCTTAATAAAATATATTGCATCTAAGTCGGGTACATCAAAACCGGTTAATCACATATCAACTACAATTGCGATTTTATATTTTGATGTATCTTTTTTAAATTCTTCACCTAACTCTTTTCTATATGCAGAATCTTTAAATAGATTACGCATTTCTTCTGTGTCTTTATTAGATTCAGTAACAACTAAAATTACTTGTTCTTTCATTTCAGGTACAATCTCATCAACTATTTTCTTATATAGTTTTAAAGCTGCATGACGAGTTTGACAAACAATCATGGCTTTTCCGTTTAAAGTACCCTTTCTCTCAGAATAATGAGCCATAATATCTCTAGCAAATAAATCAATCATGTCATCATCTTCTAAAATGACTTTGATTTTGCTCATTTCACGCTTTGATTTTTCTATTGCTTGATTATCTGCTTGTTCATTTTTCACTAAATCATTATAGTAATTATCAATTTGACTCAATATTGATTGATCTGTCCAAACTTTTGCAAGTCTAGATTCATAAAAAAGTTTTACTGTTGAACCATCGATAACTGATTGAGTCATATCGTAGACATCGATAATATCACCGAAAATGTCTGTTGTTTGTTTTTCTTTTGTTGATACCGGAGTTCCAGTAAATCCAATAAAAGTAGCATTAGGTAATGCTTCCCTAATATACTTTTCTACTCCATATTTGAAAACTGCTTCTAATTCATCAGTTTCTTTATTTCTTTCGTAATGAACAGTTTCATAAATTCCATAGTGCCCTCTATGAGCTTCATCAGTCATGACAATAATGTTTGAACGTTCATTTTTTGGTAAATGATGCTTATCGAATTTACCAACTGTAGTAAAAATTATTCCACCTTGTTTAATGTGTTTAAGCTTCTTAACTAAATCTTCTCTAGATGTAGCTATTTGAGGTTCGCATTTTAGGTAATTACGCGCACTAAAGAAAGTTTTATAAAGTTGATCATCTAAGTCGATTCTATCTGTTAAAACCACTATAGTTGGAACATTTAATTCTTTGTTAATCAATAATCTATGTGCAAGCATTAGCATTGAAAATGATTTACCACTACCTTGAGTATGTCAAACAATACCAGCTTTACCATTTCCGTTTGACTTAATGCTATTTAAAATTGATTGAACTGATTTTTTTACACCAAAATACTGGTGATACTGCGAGATTATCTTAACTGGTTTGTCATTTTTGTCTTGAATAAAGAAAATATTATGTTTAATAATATCTAGTAATCTGCTTTTTTCAAACACTCCATCTATGAAGGTATTTAGTTTAAATGCATAATTATCATCATAACCTTTTTTACCATCAACACTTTTTCACTCATTGTATCTATCGAATTTAGAAGTCAATGTTCCGATTCTAGTACTTACTCCATCAGAAATTACTAAAAAAGCAGAGTAATTAAATAAAGTTGGAATATCATAACGGTATCCATTAGACTCGCTGCTTCCACCTAATTGATTGTAAGCGTCTTCCAATGTTGCTCCAGTAGCATCTTCAACTAAAGTCTTAAGTTCCATTACAATTAAAGGAAGTCCATTTATGTACACAACTATGTCCGGTATTCTAGTCGATCTTCCTTCGTTGAACTTAATTTGATGAACTACTTGAAATGTGTTATTATCTACATTATCAAAATCAATGAATTTAATAAGAGGGTTAACTTGATATTTATTTGACTCAATTGTCACACCTTCTACTAAGATTTTGTGAACTAAAAAATTCCTTACGAATAAAGAAGGATTATCAACTCTCATAAGCATATTCATTGCTTCGTTAAGTATTTCTAAATCATCAAATTTATTTATTTCAATTAACGAATTTAAAAGAACTTCATTATTAATGAAATCATCAAGTTTTCTTTCACTTAGTCATGAATCGTCAAAATTTAAAAATTCAAAACCATTTTTTTCTAAAAGTTCTATAATGCTATTCTCAATAGTAGCTTCATTAAACATATGATTTTACCTCGAAATTATTATATAAAAAAGCAGTTATTTTTCTCAAAATTAATACAGATAGTTAACACTATAGGAAGCGTCGATGATTTAATTGAAAAAATTGAGGAGAAAATAAATTTTTTAAAAATAATCTCGACAAATCTTTATTCTCAAAATTCTGAATATCCATGTACACAAAATCTATCATTAGCAGATGTATGCTTAATAAAAACAGGAAAACTTAATGCTAATGAAGCTGATAAGGCCGGTTCTTTTCCGTTTTTTACATGTGGTACTAATGAGTTACTAATTAATGATTATGCTTTTGATTGTGAGGCTATAATAATTGCTGGTAATGGTGAAATCTCAGTTAAACATTACAAGGGCAAATTTAATGCATATCAAAGGACTTATGTATTAGAACCTCAAAAATATTTTTACTTGTTTCTAAAAGAATGTGAAAATAATATAAATGTTTTGAAAAATAATTCTCAAGGATCAGTAATTAAATTTATTACTAAACCAATGCTTGAAAAAATATCAATAAATTTAAACAATCATTCTGAAGAAATTAATGAGAAGATAGGTCAAATTTACAACTTAATTTTAAATTATAGAAATCAAATCTCTTTATTAATTAAAATTAAAGATATTTTATTCAGCAAATATTTCTAGATAGTTAACACTATAGGAACAGTTGATGATTTGATTGAAAAGACTTTAGAAATTTTAAATTCAATCAAGAGATTAAGAAAATTACTTTATAAGCATTTTTCTTTAAATTCAATCAGTACAGTACCGTTCAAAGAAATAGTGACTTTTGAAAATGGAGCTCAGCCTCCAAAATCAGAGCATATCTATGAAGAAAAAGAAGGTTATGTTAGATTTATTCAAAATAGAGATTATGATTCGGAAAATCATAAAACATATATACCTATTTCAAAACGAAATCATTTATGTAATAAGTATGACATTATGATAGATAAATATGGTGATGCCGGTGCTGTAAGGTTCGGTTTAGAGGGTGCATATAATGTGGCATTATTAAAAGTAATTCCGAATAATGAATTAATTAAAGAATATGTTAGAGATTTCCTTATGCAAGATGAAGTAAAAAATATTTTATACAACTCTTCTCAGGCATCAAAAAGACCGTCCTTAAACGATGATACGTTTTTAGGGTTAACAATTCCTCTATTAAATGAAAATGAAATCAAAACATATAACAAGATTGTAGTTATTCTTTTAAATTTAGAAATAGGCTATAAAGAAAAAATTTTAAAATTAAAGTCTATTAAAGAAAAATTACTTTTAAAATATTTCTAAATAGTTAACACTATAGGAAGCGTCGATGAACTTATCGAAAATTATTAAAATCAGATATCAAAAATATTAAACATAATTAGTATGTCGTTATCTGATAAAAGTCTCATTCCTTTTGAATATTACTCGCCTCAAATTATTAAATCTGGTATAAAAAAATATAATAATACCAAGAATTATTTGGACACATCGTCCGTAGAAGGTATTAACAATATTTTACAATTTGATTCATTCAACTTTGAGGACATACCATCTAGAGCAAACATGCAACCAGTGGTTGATTCAATATGATTCGCCAAGATGAAAGACTCAAAAAAGGTAATTATAGTGACAGAAAAAGATGATGATTTACTTAATAATTATATCTTTTCAACAGGATATTTAGGAGTCGAAGCTACAAACAAATTACCACTATCATTTCTAACAGGTATTATTTTATCCCCAAACTTTTTCGTTCAAAGAGACCTTAACTCTGTAGGGACAACCATGGCTGGGATTAATAATGAAACATTTAAAAAAATTCTTGTCCCTAAACTGTCTGATGAAGAGATAAATAGTTTCAATAAGGAGTTTAGTCCTTTAGTTATTCATTTAACTTGTTATAGAAGAAAAATAAAGAAGCTTAAAGAATTGAAGAATCTACTATTGAATAAATATTTCTAGATTTTAGTACCTTCCATAAATAGGAGGTATTACAATTTGAAAGAATTTATTTCATTTTTGCAACATCAAAATTTAACAAAAAATACTATTGATGCTTATGTTATTGCAGTTAAACAGTTTAGTGCAGAATTTAGTGAAATAACAAAGCAAAATTTATTAGCTTTTAAATCAATATTAGTCGATAAGTATAAGGGTAAAACTATTAATTTGAGAATTCAAGGAATCAACAAATATCTGGAATTTTTAAAGAAAGAAAAATTAAAACTAAAATACATAAAAATTCAACAAAAAAGTTTTTTAGAAAATGTTATCAGCGATGCAGATTACGAGTTCTTTAAAAACAAATTGCTCAAAGACAAAAATTATGAGTGGTATTTTATTGTTAGATTTTTAGGAGCAACTGGTGCTAGGATTTCTGAGCTTATTCAATTCAAATATGAGCATTTAATAAGGGGTTATATAGACCTTTACACAAAAAGTGGCAAAATAAGAAGAATATTCATACCCGTTAGATTAAGAAAAAAAGCGATAGAATATTATGATTCTATCACTAGAACAGAGGGTTATCTATTTCTTAATAAAGATGGTAATCAAATATCAACTAGAGGTATAGCTCATCAATTAAAATCACTAGCAAGAAAATATAATATGAATCTAAATGTAGTTTACCCACATTCTTTTAGACATAGATTTGCAAAAAATTTTTTAGAAAAATGCAAAGATATTGCATTACTAGCAGATTTAATGGGACACGAATCTATAGAAACCACTAGAATTTATTTGAGAAAAACAAGCGAAGAGCAACAGGAAATAGTTGACAAAATAATTAATTGGTAAAATATTTATTAAGAAGTATAGATTTAATATCTAAACATTTAGATTTTAACATTTTCACTTTAACCAATAATTCATAAATATAATTGAAAAAATCAATTTCATCATTAGTTGGTTCACAAGCTAATAACATCGGTATTGCCTTAGAAGCATGCAAAATTGTTGTGCCTTGCGAATTATCTTTGATAATAGACTGATTTAAATCGCTTAATAGTTCAAAGAAAGCAAAACCTTTATTTTCAGATATTACTTTATATATTCCTGATGAGTAAGCACCTGTTAAACCAACATTCACCCTTCCAGGAGCGCCATCAAATGCTATTAAAGTATCATCTGAGTGACATGTTTTTAGGTTTTGCGCTTTTTTTATGTAACAATTTTTTAATGAATCTAAATCACCTACTCTTAAGTACGGAATAAGACCGTCTCTATTTTGGGATTTTTCTATATAGTTGCTAGAACCAACCTCTATTCCTTTGTCAAATATCCCATATTTCGAGAAGGGAACGTGATTTCTAATAAAATTCAAGGAGTTTATTTTTCTTAATCCAATAGATTTAATTTTAGTCTCGATTAAGTCATAATTTTCAATAAGATCATCGACGCTTCCTATAGTGTTAACTATCTAGAAATATTTTGAAAGAAGATGTTTCTTCAAATTTGTTAATTTTCTAATATTCATTCTATTTTTTAGAATTGCGTCAAATATATAATCATATTTTTTAAAATAGTTAACGTCATTCTCGCTAAACGGAACTTTAATGTTTAAAAAATCTGAAATACTTAAGTTTGGTTGTGCACTACCGTGACCTAAACTAGAAATATTTTCCTTATCCATTAGTAAATAGGTATATATTAAAGCTTTCGATTCACAAGTAATCTTTATAATTCTTTGATTTAGATAACAATCTTCAGAATCAACAATACCTGTTCTACCTACGTACCCAGTCATGGTCAGTAAGATATCCCCGATTTCTAATTTAAATTTTTCATATTCTGGCTTCATACTAAAATAAGTGATATTATCAAGATTAAATCCAGAGTCTCCTATGTTTTTAATTGTAATTAATTTTCATGATGGAAGATTTGTATAATCCTTACTTTTAAATGTCCCACCAACAAAATATTTAATTACATCACCTAATTTGTTTACACTACTTTTATCATTAAAATAAATTTGATAAATATATTTTAGTAATTTTTCAAACAATATAATTTTTTGATTAGTTTTTTCAATCAAATCATCAACTGTTCCTATAGTGTTAATTATGTGATTTTGCATATCCATATCATGAATTCGAATTTTAAGATTTAAAAGATTACCTTGGGTAATTTTCGGTTGGACAGCGCCAGTTACTATTCCTTCGATATTTGTTGCACTCAAGCAATAGTATAGATACTTATTTAGAACAAGATTATTTGCTTTAAAAATATGAGAGTGATTACTTACTCAAAATTTCGAGTAGTGATTTGTCATATGAATTATAGGTTTTCCATCGTCAGTAATGACTGTACCATCTTCTGCCAACAATAGATATTCTCCTTCAAATAAGTAGTCATTAATATAATCTATTATGCCGTTTGCACTATAGTATGGATAGTTTCCTTGAATTCTTTTTCTTTCCATAGTTGATAAAGGTCTTCTCAAAGAGTCCTTAAAATCTACAAGATCTTTAAGTTTGTATTCAATCATTAATAATACCTCACAATGTTAACTATGTGTTGTTGTTCAATCATAGAGTGGATATGAATATTTAATTCATACAAAGTTTTAGTTGTTAAAGAAGGAACCGCAGCACCTTCAGAATATTTTGAAAAATCAATTGTAGAAAGATTGTAAAATAAATACTTTGGTAAAACGATGTTATCGTTAATCTCTGTATAAAACAAAGTATCAATTGTTCAAAACGGTTTGCTGATATAAAACGGCTTTGAAATAGTGCCTTTTCTACCGATTAATACTGATTCGTGGTCATATATAGGTTTAGAAGCATAACCAATTAAGCCACCAGTGCCTAGAATTGGAATATCACTATAATCAACTTCGACTTGATTTTGATTTTTGCCATATTTAATAGTTAATATATCTTTTAGTTTCATAAATATAATGATAAAGATAAAGAAAAAATTAAACGATATTTGTAAAAATATTACAGATGGAACACATTCTACCGTTTTAGATAATGCAAATGGTAATTGTTATTTACTAAGTTGCAAAAATGTGAAAAATGGAAGAATAAATATAACTAAGGATGATAGACGAATAGACAAAGACACTCTATTTCTCCTTAGGAATAGAACTAAAATGGAAATAGGTGATGTGGTTTTGACAACTGTTGGAACCATAGGTGAATCGAGTGTAATACAAGAATCTTTTCCAAATTATGAGTTTCAAAGAAGTGTCGCCATAATTAAACCGAATCCTTCACTTATATTAGCAAAATATCTTCATTACTACCTAATTTCACAATCAGGTAAGAATCAAATTAACCAAATGATAAAAGGAGCTGCTCAACCATGTTTATTTCTTAATGATTTAAAAAATATTTTAATTCCTTGTTTATCATTAGATTCACAACAACACATAGTTAACACTATTTTAATTCTTCCATTAATATCTCTTTAATTTTATCTTCTAGTTCTTTACCCTCCTTCATTAATTCTAATAATTCAGCAGTAGTCTTTCTTAACTCTTCTTGAATTTCTTCAGGAGATAATTTGTTAGACTCATCTGCTCCGACGTATCTTCCAGGATTTAAAGAGAAATCTTTTTCTTCGATTTCTTCTAATGTAGCCTTCTTACAAAAACCTGGTATATCTATAAGAGTGCCTTCTCTAAAATCACGATAAGCTTTAACAACTTTGTCTACATCTTCTTGTTCAAGGACTTTTATTTTTCTTGAGATTAATTTCCCTAAGTTGCCTGCGTTTACAAATAAAACATCGGTGTTAGTTTTTCCTTTATTTAAGATTCAGCATTGAACTGAAATGGTAACATTTGAAAATAATTTATTAGGCAATGCTAGAATTGCTTCAACCTTACCTGATTCAATCATAGCTTTTCTAATTTTGTAATCATCTTTAGTATTACTTGTTGTAGCTCCATTCGGCATCAATATTGCCGCTTTACCATTAGGTGCTAATTTAGAATACATTAATGAAAGTCATGCATAGTTAGCATTCTTCATGTCCGGTTTACCAAACACCCATCTAGGATCACCTTCAAGAGATGGTTTTCAATAATCTTTTAAATTGTATGGTGGATTAGCGATGATGTAATTTGCTCTTAAAGACTTATGTAAATCATCTGTAAAAGAATCAGCACTTTTTTCACCTAAATTTCCTTCAAGTCCTCTAATAGCTAAATTCATTTTAGCCATTTTTCAAGTTCCAGGGTTTGATTCTTGACCATAAATCGAGATGTTGTCAACGTTGCCTTGATGTTCTTTAACAAACTTAGAACATTGAACAAACATACCACCACTTCCACAACATGGGTCAAAAACTTTCCCACTATAAGGTTCTAAAATATCAACCATTAATTCAACAACAGATTTTGGAGTGAAAAATTCTCCACCTTTTGTCGGTATATACTTAGCAAAAGCGCCTACATAATACTCATAAACTTGGCCGAAGAAATCACCATCAGCATCTTCCATATTTAAATTATTAGAGAAAAAGTCTACTAAGTCTCCTAAAGCAGATTTATCTAAATCACTCTTAGAATAAGTTTTAGGAAGAATTCCTTTTAGTTGATTATTGTGTTTCTCAAGTTCGATGAAGGCATCGTCAATTACTTGACCTAAATCACTTTGTTTAGAGTGACTTGCTATATTGGTTCATAAAGCATTTTCAGGTACTAAAAATACATGGTCTTGAATGTAATAGTCTTCATCTTTTTCTCTACCATCACCAACTTTTTTTAGCTCTTTATATTTAGCAATGTACTTATCACTAACATATTTTAAAAAGACTAAGCCCAATACAACATTTTTATAATCAGCAGGATCACATTTGTCTCTTAGTTTTTCTGCTGCTTTTCATAAAACATTTTCATCAATTATTTGTGACATACTTATCCTTAAATTCCTTCAATATTTTCAATTATTTGATTATAACATAATCAAAGCTTTTTATTACTCTATCACTATATTCTGCATGTTTTTGGGTTAAATTAGGTTCTAGATTACTACAACTAGATTGCTGAATTTTATAAGAACAAGAAAAATTAAACTAGGACAAGTCTTATAGACAATTTATAAAAAACTCAAATCATCTCAATATTGTTGAGGTGTTTTTCAATTTAACACAGATTGAAATCTTTCATTGTTATATCATTAAATGTAATCTTTGATAATGTTTTTGAGTTTATCAAAGTAAATTGTTTTGTAATTTGCAAACTTTAAACACTGAGATTTGATGTTTGAAAAGAAATATTCGACTTCCCTATTATCTAATGAATTTCCGACTCTACCCATAGATACAGTTCCATTGTTTTTTGCGACCACATCAAGATATTTAGATGATGAATATTGAAATCCGTGATCTGAATGAAGAATTCAAGGTTTTTTAAACTTGATATCTTTGATTTGTGAAATGACTAAATCTGTATCATTTCTTCTTGATAAGTTTCAATTCAAAATTTTGTTTGTTTTATGATGTATTGCAACGAAAGATAAACGTGATTTTCATCTATATCATTTGGTGCTTTTATATATGAAACATCTGTTGCAATAATATTATTTGTAATTCCATTGTAATCTCTATTTACAAAATCTTTAATTTTAACATTTGTAATCTTGATTTCTCTGACTTTACGTTTTGACCTAACTACACAAATTAGATTTAATTTGTTCATTATTCTTCCCAATGTTCTGTAATTTATGTCTATTTTATATACTTTTAGTATATAAATGCTCAATCTTCAGCGACCAAAACGACCTTTATTTTCATAAAAGCCTTTTTTGACAATTGAATGTAATTCTTCATTTTCAGACTTTTTAGAAACTTCTTTATCTAATTGCGAGATTTTCTTATAAAAAAAGACGTAATATAAACTAGGTCAAGAAAAGTAGACAGAAAATAAAAAACTGTCTACTTTTCTTGACCTAGTTTATCGATAGCAAATGGTTTTATTCTTGATGTTATAGGCAATATTAAAAGCTACAATGGCCCAACATATAAGAAATATGAAGAATATGATTATAATCTTAGTGAGTCAAACAAAGGTTTCTATGACCATGAAATTTCAATAAAAGAAATTGAGAATAAATATAAAAATTTGGTTACTATTTTGAATAATAAAACTGAAAATAAAGAAGATAAAGTTCTTCTTTTTGGAGTCGCTCCAGAATTAGGAAAAGAAAACATTAAACAAAGACTTAAAGAACTTGTTGCTTTATTACAAGACATATATTGCACTGAATAATATTAAATGAAAGAATGAATTCACATTTTTTATAGGTAAATTCGTTTTTTATTTTCTGTTAATTGTTTATTTTAATTCTAAGTTTCTAGGTTTGAATAACTGAATTAATGAATTATCAATAAATAAGTTTTCCCTATTTCAAAAATATTAATTGTGATGAAAACCATTAATTATAATCGCTAAGCTTTTTTATGTTTTGCGCAATGAATAGTCTTAAATCTTAATTGTAAATAACATTTTGTTAATAAATAAATTGCTTTTTTTAAGCTTCAGTTCTTGTCTAAAAGTATAATGTGAAAAAGCGACCTTTTGCTATTAATCTGATTAACAATGAATATTCTATATAAAAATAATTTATTTGTTTTACTTCCATATTTTTATAAAAATAAAATAAAAAAATAATATAATACTATTATGAAATTTGCAAGAGAATTAAATGTGTCAATCTTCAACTCCTTAAACTATATATATATATATATATATATATATATAGAACGAAAGAAAGACTCGGTCTTTAGCAATAATTTCAATTGAATTTCACTTTTTTATTTTATTAATTCACGACTAAACTGGAACAAGTTGAGTGTTTTACATTCAGCTTTTTTGTCTATAACTTTTAAAATATGAATTCCAAGTTTTTAAGCTTTCGTAGATAAGAACACACAACATTAAAGTTTTTCATGAGTAAATATAAATAGAAAAATAACTTTAAAAATATAATTGGTTTTGATTTTGATATAAAAATAACACTTTTTTATACAACTATTTATAACTTATAACAGGCATAATACAAAAAATAAATACCAAATATAAATTTTTAATATAGATGTAAAAATTGATCATTAATTTTTAGATTATTAGATTCAAATTAAATAATACAAAAATGAAATTGAATACAAAAAACATTACCAAAACTTAATAGGCTTTTTGAGTGCACACTACAAACAACAAAAGTGAATATATCGGGAATAGTAATTGCTAAATATAAAAAATTATTCTTTTAATAATAATTAATTTAAGAATCAGGAGGAGACAATGAGTAATAAGAACAAAAATTTCTTAACAAGTGTTTGAACAATTAGCAAAGATATTCAAACTTATATAGAAGGAACTATATTAAATTGATTAAATCAAGAGACAATTCGTGAAGCAATTAAAACAGATAGCTTGTGTTATTTAACGCCAACACAAATTGTGTTTAATGGAGGCCACACCAAAGACTTTGTTTTTTATAAAAAAAATACAAAAACTGAAACAAAAAATGATAGAAACTCAAATAAAATAACTAATAAAACATATGAAGAAATAAAACAAGTGCTAGAGATTTGTCAAATTATACATATTGAAAATGATAATAATTTTGTCATGCATAATGATTTTAAAAAATATATTAAAAATTTTGTTAATGACAATTTGGAACACGATGCGCTAAGTAACTACTTAAATAACAAAACTTCAGATTACATATCTGAAAAGATACTTTCTATTTTAAATAAATATTTAGAAGGCATTGATTATTTTTACAAAAAAATCGGAAACAATATTTTGTCAATAACTAACTTAACTGAATTTTGGTCAAATAACGCTTTTACCGATAGTGAAAAAAAGATAATGAGAATTTCTGAACAAAATTGAATGAATAGTGTAATTTCAACAATGGCATATATCGCTAGCGAAGAAGATGAGAATAGAAGTAGTTTTGATTTGATAAAGACCTATATAAATACTAAAGTTGACGATTCAAAAAAACATTGAATTAAATTTTGCGATTTTTGTGCCATCAACAATAAAGAAAAATTCAAAGAAATTGTTGATAAATTCATAAAATCAACACAAATTCAATTATTAGATATTAAAAAAAATAAATTATATTATCCATACAAGGACAACTTAGAAAAACTAATTAGTGTAACATCAGAATTTAAAAGTATACCCGATGACCCAACAAGTAAGGAATATAAAGTGAGTGATGAAGAACCATTTGTGTCAAAAATTTGAAATTTGACCGCAATATTTGACTTTTCATTTGTGAAAAAAAGCATAGAAATTCCTTTATACCAAAGAAATTATTCATGAAATGATAATTTGGTTGAAACGCTTATCAATGATATTGAAACAACGTCACTTGATCAAAATGAATATCATTTATTGGGTTCAATTACATTCGCTCAAATTGATGATGATATTAAAATTGTTGATGGTCAACAAAGAATAATGACGTTAATCCTTACTGCTTATAGTCTTTATAAATTAATTCTTTATCACAATTTTTCTAATCATCAAGAAGAAATTATTAAAATGCCTTCTTTATTTAAACGAATGTTCCACGATAAACAAGGTTGAATGTCAAAAAACTGTTACAAAAATTCAGATTCTTATAAACATTTGCATATTTTACTATCAAGTGATATAGATGAAATAAAAAAATACTTCCCAGAGAGCATTCAAAACAAATTTTCGTACAAAATAAAACACAATTTAGACTATATTTGAACACTTTTAATAGATAAATTGAAGAACAAAAAAGAAAAAATAATTGCTTTTATTACAGCATTTTTTGAAAGAATTTGATTTGATGTTGTTTTTGTTCATAAAAAATATGAAGAAAAACTTTTTGAAAAAATGAATTTATTAAGCATGAAATTAACTAACATAGATTTAGTTAATTCATTGTTTGACGAACTTTGACGCACAAAATCAGAAGAGCTAGAAGAATTTAAAGATAAATTTTCAAATCATTTTTACAAGAAAGATAGTAAGACACAGAACAATTTTGCTGGAAATAAATTGGATAAAAAGAAAACAATTGATAGTAAACAATTTGAAGAAGATACTGACCTTATAGTTTTATTTGCACAGTTTGTTCAGTTAAGTGAAAGTTTATCTTGCACAATTGAGCCGAAGAAAAAGGATTACTATAGCTCTTACATTGTTTTAAAATCATACATAGAGGAACTATATAAAAAACATCATGATAACCAATCTGAAGCTTTGGCTGAAATTCGTAAGAAATTATTCAAATTTCAATTTATCTTAGCAAGGGATTATGATGATTTAGAGCAATTATTAATAAATAATTATCCTTTTGATGAAAACTATTCTGACAACAACAAAGAAATATTAAAATGTCTTTTCCCTTCTATTCTTCTTACAAATGTATGAGAAAATAGAATTTTCTTTTCACTTATTTACACAATTCTAAATAAATTCAAAATATTAGATTTGGATACAGATCTTACAAAACTAGCATTTTCAGAAATATTTACCAATGTTACTAAATGGCTTTTTGAAATTGAAAGATTCTGAGTGATTTGAAAAACAGGCAATTACAAAGGACAATCATTCAGCAAAACTGTAAGAGATTGGGCATCCAAGATATCAAGCTCACAAACAGAAGTAATTAATAACATAGAAGGTGATCAACAAAAAATAAACACATACTCAGAATTAAGAGAAGCAATGTTAAAATGAATTAATAATGATAAATCAACTGAAAGAATATTGAAAGAGTTTGAAGATGATTTAAATTATAAATTAACGAAACCTAAGAAAAAAGATAACTATTATAATGTGGCAATTTTTAGAAGGATAGAGTTATTTTTAAGCAATAATTTAAATAATTTTTTTAAATATACAAGAGGCTCTTCTAATACCGCGCTATACACAAATTGACTAGATTATTTCGCAAACAATACGACATGAGAACATTTTTATCCACAAAAAGCTAAAGATGATGATAGAAATAACGAGTTGGAGAGTGTTGAAGTTAAAGAATCGATTGGTAATGGAGTGATTGTTACTTCTTCTGATAATAAAGCCGCAAGCAATTCATCTTCTAAAGATAAAGCTGATTTGTTCAATAAAAAAGTAATGGGCAAAGGATATAAGGGACATCCAATTTCTTGGAATGAAGCTAATTCGGCCGGTTTAAAAAATCTAACAAAAGTTATAGAAGATATGATAGAAAAAGAAAATACTGATAATAATGATGAAAATCAACAAAGAATAAAGAAAGATAAAGATTCAAAATTTGAACTTTTTAAAGTTTCCGAAGATTGAGATAAAGGAAAAGTTGATCAAAGAAATAAAGAACTTCTTGCGTTGGTCAAGGATATCTACGCTGTTAAATAAAAATTCACGAAAAAGAATTAGCCTATTATACTGATGAATAGTTTCTTATCTATTTATCTATATTGAATATTTTGTCCCTTATCACTGTGAAAGGAATTGAGGAATTGAATGATTGAAGAAAAAATAAATTTTACTGAAGGCTATTTAGAACTTGACTCTAACACTAAAATGTGATACGGAATATATGGTAATCCGAAAAATAATCCTATTTTGATAGTGCATGGAGGACCAGGAGAGTCTTCAGAAATGTTTGAAAAAGAAATTTGAAATGTTAAGAAAAATAAATATATTTTTTTTGATCAAAGAGGTTGTGGAAAAAGTACACCATTATTAGAGTTGAAAAATAACAAAACCGATATCTTAGTTGAAGATATTGAAAAGCTTAGAAAGCACCTGAAACTTAATAAATTAAAAATCTACGGCGATGGGTGAGGAACAACCCTAACTTTAATGTATGCAATAAAATATCCTCAAAATGTTGCTAAAATGTTTCTTAGATCTGTGTTTTTAGCACGCCAAGAGGATATTGATTTTCTATTTGAGGGAAAGGGAGCTAATTGATTCTACCCTAAAGAATATGAAGAATTTACCGAAGCAGTAGCTAATTTCGATGGAAAAACTAATATTGAAAAGTATTATAAAGCTTTAACTAATAGAAAGCTTGATTATGAATATAGAAAAAAACTTGCTATTAATTTTTATAAATGAGAATTCATAAACATTCTGGCAATGGATTATGATAATCTAACTTCAGTTAATAAGTTTAAAATAAAAAATGAAGAAGAAGCTTATCAGTTAGCCCTTTTAGAAAGCTATTATTTCTACAATAAGTCATTTTTACCAAGCGACAACTACATTCTTGAAAATTCTAATAAATATAAACACATTCCAACTTATATAGCTCACGGACATCGCGATCTTGTGGCTCGTTATGTTGGCGCTTATTTATTGATTGAAAAACTTGATAATGTTAAAACTTGTTGTAATAAATATATATTAAATCATTCAGTTTGATTTATAGAAAATATGATAGATACAATTAAGTATTGCAAGCGCCTAAAAAAATAGAAACTAAATTAGTTGGTTATGTTTTAATTTACTTTTAATTCAATTTCACTTTAAGTCAGTTAACTTATTTTAACCATTAAATCTTATAAAGAAAAAGAGCTATCTACAAATTTGATAAATTAAATATATTTTAAAGGAGGAGAAATTGTTTTTTTCAAACAGCAACCAACATTTAGCATCATTAGCCAAACGTGTAATAGCAGCATCAGCAGCAAGAACCCAACATTATTTCAAACCCGACCGTAAAAATAAAATTTGGTATACTATATCTGGTAATCCAAAAGGTTTTCCTGTTTTAGTAATTCATGACGGACCAGGAAAATCATCTAACATGGATCCTGCGCTTCTCTTAAATCTTAATTTTTTTAAATTTATATTTTTTGATCAAAGAGGTTGTGGAAAAAGTACCCCTCATATAAACTTAAAAAATATAAAAAATAATACTACTGATCAAACGGTTGAAGACATAGAAAGGCTTAGAAAACACTTAAAACTTGATAAATTAATTATCTGAGGCGATGGGTGAGGCGCAACTTTGACCTTAATGTATGCAATCAAATATCCTCAAAATGTTGCTACAATGATTTTAAGATCTGTGTTTTTGGCGCGTCAAGAAGACATTGATTTCTTATATGAGGGGAAAGGAGCCAATTGATTTCGTCCAAAAGAATATAAAGAGTTTACTAATGCAGTAGCTAATTTCGATGGAAAAACTAATATTGAAAAGTATTATAAAGCTTTAACCAATAAAAAGCTCGACTATAAATAAACTAGGACAAGAAAAGTAGACAGAAAATAAAAAAAACTGTCTGCTTTTTGTTTACAATAAGAGAAAGGATTTTA
>NZ_JBLNNG010000003.1:0-69814 GCF_047785185.1 Mycoplasma sp. 4079
CTTTAGGGTTGTTTCTTTTATATAAAATGTAATTGCTCATTCCTTAATTATACACTATTATCATTGTAATCATTGTAAAAAATAAAAATTTTTTGATTTTTTACTTATATACATAGTATATAAGTAGAGTTTAAAAATTATAAAAATGAGCTTCCAACTTGGAAACTCAGGATTAGAATACTTTTATGGTGAAGACTTCTCTGATACTGTACGTTCAAATATGACTTTTGGAAAGCTTACACAAATATAATCAAAATTACCTACACAATATTTGTGTAGGTTTTTTGTAAAAAAACAACCAAAATTGGTTGTTAATTCAATTATTAAGCACGGTGTGAATGTCTTACTGTTGTTTTTTGTGTTGTAAATTTATCGTGTAATGTAAATCCTAATTGGATTGAGAATAGTGTTAATGAAATTGATTGTCATACTAATCCACCGATAGCTGATGTGATTGAGTACCCTTTAGATTTATTAATAAGGATTAATAAAATTCAGTAAACTATTCAAATAATGTTGTTTACAACATATAAAACATACATTCAGTATGAAACACCTTGTCATTGTTTTGTTTTAAACGATGTTATTAACTGAGGCAAGAAAGCAAATGTAGTAAATGCTGGGAAAATGAATCCCATAACAGTTGAAATTGAATCATGTAATTTTCCAATTATATATGGATTATTTTGGCTACCATCTCTACCATAATCAATAATGTAAAATACAGTAAATATTCCAGCAATAATTCATGTAGCTAAAACAGCAAGATATCCTTGTAATTTTTGTTTATTAGTAAATTCTTTTTTGTAGTAGTAAAGTAAACCTGTCATAATTCCGTTTACAAGTATACCCACTCCATCTGCGACCATAACAGTTATGAATTTTTCATTATTCTTATCTGTTGCACCTCAAATTACTCAAAGTAAAATCCCAATATGGAAAATTCAGAATGACACAAAGTTAACAGGTCCTGTCTTTTTATCTTTAAGAATTTTCAATAATTGAGGAATACTTAATGAGATAACAGTAATTGCACAAATTCATTTAATAATTTCAAATGCAGTTGACATAGTATTCCTTTCAAATATAAATTTTGTCCTTTAATATGATGTATATTTTATATTATTTTTTATTTTAAGTAAATAAAATAAAAAAGCACAAAATTTACTTTTGTACCTATGTATATGTGTTAAAAGTTTTCTGAAATGAATTGTCCAATTGTGTTTGTGTCATTATCACCAATAACAAAGTTAGCAGCTGATTTTGCTTCAATTGTTGCATTCCCCATAGCTACACCCACGTGTGCTTCAGAAAGCATGTGAACATCATTTCCACTATCACCAAACGCTACAACTTGATAATCTTTTAATTGTTCTAATTCAACAATTTTCATAATTCCAGCTCACTTAGAAATATTTTTAGGGTTAATATCTGTATAAACTGAGTTTGTCAAGTAAACTTCACAATCGAAATCTTTTAAACTACTCATAATGTTTTCTGTAGCTTCTTTAGCATTGTGTTCTTGGTTTCTCATAGCCATTTGAGTTATTTTTGTTTCAGGATTACTGATTGCTTCTTTTACTTGTTCAATTGTAGCTTCATTAAAAATGTTCATATTTTTAACTTGCTGTGGTGACATTCATTTTGGATAAGCTCCATTAGGTAAAATTGAGCCATTATAGTTATTTCCATCAACTGAAAGAACTAAATCATATTTAAGTGCATGTGCGTGAACTGTATCTAACATTTCTTTTGATAATTCACCTAATGTGTATGTTGTATTAGTTTTCATATTGTGAACTAACGCACCATTTGAACACACCAAATAATCAACAAATTTGAATGTATCGTGATTTAATGCAAGCATCTTAACTAAACCACGACCTGTTGCAATAACAATTTTATTTCCTTTAGCTTGCTCTTGAAGTAAAACTTCTTTTGTTGAAGGATGAATTGTTTCGCTTTTTGTAAATAATGTACCATCTAAATCGAATGTAAATATTTTTGTCTGCTGCATAATTTTATTCTCCTTGTTCTTTGTACGGAATTACGTGAATGTGTGTGTGGAACACAACTTGTCCTGCTTCTTTACCTGTGTTGATCAATATTTTAAAACCTGGGATGTTGTTATCTATAACTCTTTGCTTAGCTAACATTCTAGCAACTTTCATAGCGTGTAAGAAAGTTGCTTCATCGTGTTCTAAAATATTAGATTTCTGCTCTTTAGGAATAACTAAGAAATGCCCTTCTTGTTGTGGAAATGCATCTAAAATCGCAATAACAACATTATCTTCATAGATGATGTTTGAAGGGATTTCTCTTTTAATTATTTTTGTAAAGATTGAATCATTCATTATTCAAGACCTGCTGTTTTATCTTTAAGTTCATCAATAGATGAAATTTTGTAACCCATTGTAATGTAAGCTGCTTTTGCATTTTTGTATAAGTTTTCATCACTGATTGAAATGAAGATAGCTAATTTATCTAATGAATCTTTGTAAATTGTTTGGTCGAATGATAAAACTGTTTTTTCTTCTTTTGTGCCGTTTTCGTTTGTATCAACTGTAATTTTTTTAGCAACTGGAACAATTTTAGCAAAGTAAGCTACTTCGACTTTTTTACCATCTTTTGAAACAGGAATCGCTTCAGCTAATTGTCCATTTTCATCAACTGAAACTAATTTACCATTTGTTAAGTTATAGAAACCAACTAAATTTTCAGGTGATGTTGCTTTTAATAATTCATCGACAGTGTAGTCTGATTTGTAAGGGTTAGATTTAATACCTTGGTATCCACCCATTGTAGCTTCAAATTCAGCTTTAGCAGGAACATTATTGAAAATTAAATCTGCTGTTGCAATGTTTTGAGCTTCTTTAGAATTCTTTAATAAGTTATTGTAATCTAAAACGTGTTTAATAACTTTATTAGCATCTGTATACATTTCATTTACATTATCATTTGTGTAACTTCATAATTGAACTGTTTTATTTGAGATAACATATTTAATTAAGTTAAATTGCTTGTTATCGTATTTTTTACCATATAAATTAAATGAACTTGGATCGATTTTTTCTAATGTAACAACATCTGAAATAAAGAAGTAGTTTTTAACTAAAAGAAGTTTATTAACTGTGAAAGCCACACCTGTATTTTCGTTGTTGTATAAGATTTGGAATTGTTCATTTGTTAAGTTAATGTTGTAAACATCTCTATATAAAGAGTTCAATGCAGCTAATTCAGTTTCATTGAAAATTCCGTTTGATTTTCACTTGTTTAATTGAGTAGCTAAATATAAGTTATTCTTTTGTGATTCTGTAGCTAAAAATCCTTTGTAAGCAATTAGAGCTTCATTAAAGAATTTTTCATTTGAAAGTAAGTTTGTATTTTTTTCAACTTTATATTGGTCTTGTAAAACAGATTTTAATCATAAGTTTTCTGCAATAGTTGAAACTGCAGGTTTATCAAATAAAATGATTTGTTTATTTTTTTCTTCTGTGTTTTTATCAACTCCACATGAAAGTGCAGCCAATGGTGTGAAAGCAACTGGTGCTAAATATAAAGATTTTTTAAATATATTTCTCATTATTTGCTCCCTTCATTTTTTTCGAAGATTGAATAAACTAAGTCATTAATAACTTCGATAGCTTTTTTATCGCTATATACATTATCGTTATGGTTGTAAACTATTTTTGTAAGACCTTTATCAACTATAAAATTATAGCTGTTTCCATAGTTTAATTGTTTTTGAATGAACTCACTTACTGATGTTAATACTGAAATTAATTTGTTTGTGTCTTCTCCACTTTTTACACTATTAACTTTTGCTTGCAAGCTTGTTACATCAGCATCTGTATAGTTTGCTCCTGTAGTTGTATTTGTTTTTGTTTTAAGATCTGCAACAAATTTTTCATCACTTAAAGCTAATGAAAGAATTTGTGAACTTGATAAGTTATTTGAAATTTGTGCAGGTGTGTTGAAGTATGAAACATTTCCTAAAGCTAAGTTTTTAGCATCCTCAGCAATAAATTGTTTGAATTTATCTAATTCTGTAATTTGTGAATATCTTACAATTTGCACATTACTATCTGTAATTATCATAAATGCATCTTTCATATCTGATAATTTGAAGACATAAGGAATTAATGGATTATTTGTTGTTTGTGCATCTTGCACTTTTGAAAACATATAGTCAGCAATAACTTTGTTAATTGTGTTGAATCTTGATGGTTCAAATTTTAAGTCTTCTAATTTCTTATCGATTTGAACATCGTAATCTTTAACAATTCTTGCTGCTTCATCAAAGTTTGTAGCTGATGTTAAATCAGGTTGATCTAGAATGTTTAAAGCACCTTTGATTGCGTCAATTAATTCTTTTAATGAGAATTCAGGTAAGTTATTTTGTTCGTTAGCAAAAATTGAAGTTGCATTTACACCTAATGCAAGATCTAAATCTTTAGCAAATAAGTTGATATTTGATGTTAAACCTGGTGTTGCTAATTTTTCAACATCAGAATTTGTGATTGATGATAAGAAGTTTTTATATTTTTGAACTCTACTTACAAATTCTTCTTTAGTTTCATTTTCTTTTTGGAATGCATATTCTTCTGCTTTATTAAATTTTGTTAATGATGCAACGTTTGATTCTGCAATAAATGAATCAGCTGTTGGAGTTACATTTCATTTTAATAAGTTAAATAATTTCACTTTGTCATCATCAGATGAAATTTTTCATGGATAAACTACATCATTTTTAGAAATGGTTCCTGCTAATTTGTAAACTGTAGGAATGATGATGTTATTTTTGTTGAAGTATTCAGAAATGAAGTTTGCTGGTGATTTGAATTCTGTAATGAATGATTTTGTTGTTAATAAAGTAACTTTTGTTGAATCTGATGATGGAGCAAAGTAATTAACATTTTCTTCTAAATATGGGAAAACTTTGTCACCTTTACTGAATAATTTAATTGGTTCACTGTTTTCACCTTTAACTTTGTTTCCGTTTTTATCAAGTTTATAAATATCTTTTGTAGCAGTTCTATTTACAAATGTTCTATCAACAACTTTGTATTCTAATTGATATCTACGTGTAGCAATTTCTTCAACTTGTTTGAATAATAAAAAGTTTGTTGCATCTGTTTCATTAGCTGAATTTCCGTATTCATATTTTTTAAGTTCTTCAAAAAATTGTTTTTCTCAATTTTGGAAACCATAAACTTTTTTGAAGTTAACTTTTAAATCTTCAAATTTAGCTTTAATTTGTCTTTTGATTTCATCTAATGATTTAAGTTCGATTGAATTGTTAACTTCTTCATCATTTTGTAATGAACTATTGTAAATGTTTTGATATTGAACTGATGCTTCAACTTCTTGTTCATACATATAGAAAATCGCTTCTCTGTATGCATTTTTGATTTCATCTGAAACTTCTTGACTTTGTGATTTTACTAAATCTGTTAATTTACCAACTGTTAATGAGTTAAGTTCATTGCCTTTTGCATCATTAACAACAAAAGCAGATTTTTCTCCATCAACTGGTTGAATGTAGTTAACCTTTGTAGTTGTAATTGTTAAAGGAATTGTAATAGATGCAATAACTCCAACTGTTAAAGCAGAAAAAATACCGATTAAGGTTTTAGATCTTTTTGATTTGTTAGTTGAAGTTTTATGTTTCTTCTCATCATGTCTATCATTTAACTCAACTAAACGTTCAAAGAATGATTTTTGTCTTTTAGCCATTAATACCTCTTAGTTTTATAAAATTTATTTATTATGTAATAATAAATATTGTTTTAATTATATCAAATTTAATTTATTATAATTTCACTATGAAACAAGCAGAAATTAAAAATGTTTTTGAGGAATTGCTCAAAATTAGCACGGAAGAAAAATTCATTTTCTCCCTATTCTCTAGCATTTTAAGTCAAATTAAAGAGAAAAAAGAGTTAACTAAGCCAATTCAAATTGTGATTGATGTTTATGCATTTTTGAAATTAAAAAACAAGTTCCCTGAGTTAATTAACATCTCTAATAAAATGAATAAAAACGAGAAATTTCTGCCTATTTTTTCTTTAAATAACACCGATATTATCCTTAATTTACTGATTCAATCAACTGATAATAATGCTAAAAAGATTAATTTAGCTAAGAAAATTGTTGAAAAAGAAAATAACAAACAAAACCAATATTGTCATGAATTGATTGAAGTTTTGTTTTCACAAAACCCAAATACAAGGTTTTTAATTTCTAGAGATAAGGAAGCTAAACTAGTTATTTCTAGAGTTAAAAATCTTAACCCGAACTACTATGATATAGTTGAATTTGATGATTTAAAACTTCCTTATTTTCATATAGAAAATGTTGATTTAGATTAAAAATACCACCTGAAAAGGTGGTATTAAATTATTATTTTTATAAAAGGTATAAAAAAAGCAGCGGCTCCCTATTTTCACTGTAAAGCTATCTTCGGCACTAAAGGGCTTAACTACTGAGTTCGGAATGGATTCAGGTGATCCCCTTTGCTATAACCACTGCATATATTATAGCACTATTAAAATAAAGTCAAGTAAATTTTTTATTTTTTTAATACTTATTATTTAAATGAAAAAGTTATTTATCGAGTTTTCTTATTTATGAATTTCTCTTTAAATTTCTTAGAATGTATGAGTTTGTGAATAATTAATGTTTGCATAATTGTTCATATTGAACCGAATAATCAATAAACTTGAACACCAGCAGTAAAGATTAAGGTAATTGCTGTGAACACAAGCATCATAATCTTTTGTGTTCTTTCAGATTTCTTAAGTGCTTCAGTTTCTGCGATTGTTGTTTTACGTTTCATTTTCTTTCTATTAAGAAGTCTTGGTAAGAAGCTTGAAAGTAATTGGAACCCAACAACAAGTACTAAAATTCATAAGTAAACTCATTCTCCCTCAAACAATCTCTTATATGATGTTGAGGCGAAGTTAATACCAAGCCATGTTGTTTGTTTGATTTCAGGAATACTTTGAATAACTCTTCACATAGCAAGGAAAATCGGCATAGTAAGTAACATATTTCCGAATTGGTCTAATGGATTTATGTTGTATTTTGTATATAAAGCTTGAATCTCTTGATTTTTCTTAAGTTTCATAGCTTTATTATCTTCTAAACCTTTATATTTAGCTTCAATAGCAGCTTTTTTGTATTTAAGTTCTTCCATTACTGATTGCATTACAGTTGTTCTAAATGTAAATGCAAGCGTAATAAGACGTGAAATAATGATTGCAACTATAATTGAGATAACAGAAGCTCATCCAAGCATATCAGGCATTGATTGACGCATTGATTGCACCAACACTGAAAGTGGATATACTAATAAACCGTAAAATGGCCCATATTTTCAAGCTTCACCTCAAGTTGTAATAGATTGTAATGGTAAATCACCTCTTAAAGGAAGTGTGTTAATGTTTTCAGAATAAAGAATATTTGTATTGTAGTCATATTTATCAGTTCTATTTAATTTGTATTGATTTTGAACTTTTTCTCTTCTTTCTTTATATTCTTCAGAAGATGTGTTAGGAACTTCTCCATTAAAGAATCCTAATTCATTCATGTATGACTGCATTGTATTTTGATATTCAATAAGCAATTGGTATTGTTCTTGAGTTAAGGTAAATAATGTGTTATTGTGTTCTGAGATATTTTCTTCTTTAACATTTGCCGGAATGTTATCAACTAATTCTTTAATAAATAAAGAAGGTTCTTTACCTAATTTTGCAGCAAATTTAGATCCTTCACCAAATGAATATGTATATAACATTTGGAGAATATCTCTAGCAAACTTATTAGAAACAGATTCGTTTTCTGATGTGTAGTCATAAATTTTTTGAATACCTGAAATGTATGTAATTTCGTATTCTTTTGCATCAGTAAGAACAGGGATTATTTTATCTACTTCTTGTTTACCATTGACTTCTTTGTATTTTTTTTCTGTTTTGAAAGTCATGTAACTTTGAAGTTTACCTTTATCGTAGTTATTTTTTTCATCTTGTGGGAAAGTGAATGGGAAAATAAAGATATCTTTAGGTTCTTTTACAAAGTTGTAAGTTTTATCAGATGCTGTTGCAAATAAATAATTTTTAGCGTCATCTGAACCTGTGTAAATTAATTTGAATTTTTCATCAAATTTATATCCTGCGTTTTTAAGAATTTCAGAATCAAATGGAATTCTTAAAATAGACATGTATCCACCAGGGGTACCATATTCACCCTGATGTGATTTTGTTTGTTCTCTAAGTTTGTCTAATATCTCTTTATCAGTAACAAAAATGTTTGATTCAGTATCAAGTGCTAATCTGTCGTATTCAAATACTTCAGATGTTTTGTTTTCTCCGTTTGGATCTTGAAGTGTTACTAAATCTCTTTTTTGATTTGTGCTCTTTAAAGTATTAACTCTAGGTGCTATGTCACCTTTATCTCTATAAAACTCAAGTCCGTTACCTACGTTGTAAGAGTTTTTAATAACAAAGGATTGAACACACCCTGTTACAGTAAGTCCAAAAATTAACACATAGAAAACTATTTTTAATCATTTGAGGATTTTTTTAGTTAACTCTTTACGGTTAGTCTTTGGATCATTACCGTTAGTAAAGTATGAAAAATTTTTTGCGTTTTTCTTCATTATTTAAATTTCTCAAAGAGTTTTGCTATATGTTGTTTTTTGATAGCAAAATCTTCCTTCATAAATTCTTTACGAACAATTAAAACAAAATGATATTTGAGGTGATATAAATTCAACTCATGCATAATTGCTCTTAATTGTCTTTTAAAAAAATTACGACCTACAGCTTTTGCGAATTTTTTTGGAACTGTAATTCCTGCAGCGAAGTTTTTACGTCTCTTGAAATAGATGATTAAATATCTATTTGAAACAAAGTTACCTTGTCTTGCATTAATTACATCTTCAAATTCTCAATTCTTCTTTAGTCGATATTGTTTTTTCATTGTTTAGAATTATTTATCAGAAACTGTTAATCTTTTTCTACCTTTAGCTCTTCTTCTTGCTAATACTTTTCTACCATTTGCTGTTTTCATTCTAGCTCTAAAACCATGAACCTTAGCATGTTTACGCTTGTTTGGTTGATAAGTTCTTTTACTCATAATTTCCTCCTTATGTGAATAATTTTATATATTTTATATAAGCGTGTTTAAATTATAGCAAATGACTAATTTTTTAACATCTATTTTTTTAGTATCATTTTTTGAATTATTTTGCTTAATTTAAGGGTTAAAAAATCTATTTTCAACATAATAATTCATTAACTCTTTATTAATGTATAATTTAAACAATTCAAATTACGAGGTCGAAATGCTAGATATAAAATATGTTTTAAATAATGAAGAAAAAGTAAGAAAAAACCTACAAAACAGAGGTTTTAAAATTGAAATTTTTGATCAATTTGTTTCATTAGCTAAACAAAGAGGTAGCGT
This sequence comes from Mycoplasma sp. 4079, assembly GCF_047785185.1. NCBI lineage: Bacteria > Bacillati > Mycoplasmatota > Mollicutes > Mycoplasmatales > Mycoplasmataceae > Mycoplasma > Mycoplasma sp. 4079. The sequence continues at coordinate 9,469 of NZ_JBLNNG010000003.1, forward strand.
GATGAAACAATCACAAGATAAAAAAAGTGAATTAAACAATCTTTCAAAACAATTTGGTTTATTTAAAAACGATAAAGGTAAATTAGTTGAATTAAAAGCACAAATTGAAGTGGTTAAAAACGAAGATTTAACTTTATCTAACCAAGAGCAGGAGTTAAATAGCAGAATTAATGAATTAATTTTACAAATCCCTAACGAAACTTTAGAAGAAGTTCCTGTTGGAGAAGATGAAAATCAAAATGTAATCATTAAAGAGCATGATAAATTAGGTAGAGGTCTTGTTAAAGATGTGTTACCTCACTATGAAGTTGCTAAAAATTTAGGTATCTTAGATATTGAAAGAGCTGTTAAATTATCAGGTTCAAGATATGTAATTTACAAAAACAATGGTTCAAAATTAGTTCGTGCATTAATTTCATTTATGTTAGATTTACACACTTCAAAAGGTTATCAAGAATTCACAACACCTGTAATTGTTAAAGATAAAATGTTATATGGAACAGGTCAATTACCTAAATTCAAGGAAGATTTATATAAATTAGAAGGATTAGATGAATATTTAATCCCTACTGCTGAAGTTACATTAACAAACATTTACAATGATGAAATTGTTGATTTATCAACCCCTTTTAGAGCTACAGCATATACAGAATGTTTTAGATCTGAAGCAGGGAGCTCAGGTAAAGATACAAAAGGTATCTTAAGACAACATGAATTTAAGAAAATTGAACTTGTAAAAGTTACATCTGCAAAAGATGCTATGGTTGAGTATGAAAAAATGGTTGAAGATGCTAAAGATGTGCTTGAAAAATTACAAATTCCATATAGAGAATTACTTTTATGTACTGGTGACTTAGGGTTTTCTTCAAGAAAAACAATTGACTTAGAATTATGATTACCTTCAGAACAAAGATATAGAGAAACATCTAGTGTAAGTTATATGGGTGATTTCCAAGCTCGTAGAGCTATGATTAGATATAAAAATGATGAAGGTAAAACTGAATATGCTCACACAATGAATGGTTCAGGTTTAGCTGTTGATAGAGTAATTGCAGCTATCTTAGAAAACTACCAAAACCCTGATGGAAGCGTTTCTGTCCCTGAAGTTCTTGTACCATATATGGGTGGATTAAAATTATTATAGTAACGCTTATGCGTTATTTTTTACACATTTTATGAAAAAAATAACTATTTACTTAACTTATAGTTAAGTATGTAATAAAATGAATTTATATTTATTATTTTATTTACTCAATTTACTAAGGAGATTTATGAAAAAATTAAAATACTTATTGTTTGGAGCAGGTTCAATTATTTTAACTGCTGCACCTGTTGTTACTAACTCATGTCATTCAGAAAAAACACCTGAAGCGCCTAAAGTAAAAACATACACAGAAGAAGAAGTTGCTGAAAAAATTAAAGCAGCTCAAACTTTAATCGCAAATGGTGCAGGAATCGGTAGTTCAAATGCATGAAACTCATTCTCTGGAGAAAAACATGCTATGGGGATGCAAGTTTACAAAAATGCTAAAGCTGCTTTTGACAAAATGATTACACAACCAAATGTTGATTTAACTAAAGTTAATATTTCTGGTGATGAAATTGTTGTTTCAGCACCAGAAGAAGGTAAATTCATTCCGGTGGTATTCATGGATTTAGATGAAACTGTTTTAAATAACTTTAAATACCAAAACTATTTATTCCTTAACAATAAATCATACGATGGACGTGCATGAGATGATTTTGTTAGTCAAGCTATTTCTACAGAAGTTCCTGGGGCAATTGATTTTATTAAGCATGTTTACTCAAAAGGTGGAGTAGTATTCTTTAACTCTAACCGTTCTCAAAAATGACATAAAGAACCAAGTAAAACAAACTTAATTAATTTAGGGCTTGAGGCTAAATATATGCCTGATTTCATTTGATGAATGCAAGGTGTGGATTTAGCTAATAAACAAAAACCTTATTCATCAACAACCTCTACAAAATCAGAAAAAGAAGAAAGAATGCATCTTGTAAATAATAATAAAATTACAATTGGTGAAACACCAGTTCAATTCAAAGTTGTTATGAGAGTTGGGGATGATATTTCTGATTTCAATGACAACTTCACTAAAAAATCAGGTGTAACTTCTGAACAAGTTGTAGGTGAACTTAAATCTGATTCAAATAGATATGGTGACTTATTCGGAAATATGGATATTTCTGTAATGGGAACATACTATAACAAAGAAACAGGTGCTTGAGAAGATGAAACTCACTCTGAATCATATGTTTTAATTCCTGGAAATTCATCATATGGAAGTTGATTATCACATTTAATTGGTCAAAAAGGATACAACTACGCTAAGATTACCGAAAAATTAAAAGGATTTATTTACGTTCCATCAAAAAGTTAGTTAATTTAATATAAAAAATAAACCAATAAAATGGTTTATTTTTCTTTTTCAATTACATAAATTTGGTCGTTTATTCAAACAACATCACCTGGGTGTATTTTTGAAGATCTACCTTCAGGTTTTTTATTATTAATTTTAATATCATTTGTCTCGATAAAGAATTTAGCTTGACCACCTGTATCAGTCTCATTGATTTTCTTTAAAAATTGACTTAACTTGATTGAATCACCTGTTATTTTAATTGTCATAATTAATTGTTATAAAACTTTCTTAATGGTGTAATTAACTGAATATGTGAATTATCATTTTCTGTTAATAAAAGTACTCTATCTTCTTTTTCAGAAATGAAAATATTAATATTACCTGGTTCTAACTGTGAAACCGCATCCTTGATATAAATGTAGTTAAAGTCCATATCAATAGGTTTTCCTTCTAAAATTTGAAATTTATTCGAAACAGCCTTTCCTGTTCCGATTTCAGGAACTTCAAATAAAACTTTAATTTCATTTTCATTGAATGAGAATTCCATTTTTCTGTCTTTTTCTGTGATTTGGAATAAAGCTGTATTAATAACTTTTAATAATTCATCTTTTTCAATAAAAAATCTTCTTGTATATTTTGTTTGGAATAATGACGAAATATCGATATATTGAATTTTACTTACAGAAATATAAATTACTGTGTTTTCGTAAGAAATACCTATTTTATGCTCATCAAAGAATAATTGAACTTTTTCTGGTGCATCTTTTGTGATAAGTTTTTTAAGACTTTTTGCGTCAACTGTTAAATCGATGTCAACTTTTTTATCAACTTTTAAAATTTCAGTTGAAAGTCTATATGAATCAGTTGCTACAAATCTTACATTTTCTGAATTTTTAGATGTTATATTAATACATTTAAAAACTATTGAGTTTAATTTATCATTACTTATTGTTGTCGAAATAGAAACATTGTTAATAATTTTATCTAATCTCTGAGCGTCAATTTCAAGAGTATTTTTTTGATCTTCAAAATTTGTGTCAATATATTGTGTAATGTCATTTGTTGTTAAAGTAAATGAAGTTGAACCTTCATAGATATCAATTAAATTACCTCTTTGTTTAAAAGTGATTTCTTTATTAAATTTCTTAATAATGTTTTTTAATAAAGAAGCTAAAATACAAAGTTTTCCTGCTTTTTCAACTTTAATTTTATCTTCATCAACTTTGATAACTTTTCTAGCTGCTATAGATGCGTTAGCTGCTGTTAAAACTAAGTTTTGACTATCTAATTCGATCTTAATTGTTCTTGATAAATAATGCATATCATTATTATCAATATAATTAGAAATAAATTCAATCAATTGATCTATTAAATGTTTTGAAATTGTAAATTTCATATCTTCTCCTTAATATAAATATTAACAGTTGTTAATATGTTTATAACTTTCAAAAAGTTAAATTTTAGTGTGTTTTTCTATTATTTTTTAAGTTTTTAGTTAAAAATAAATGTTTATAAATTATTAATAATTCTTGCGCATCTTATCTTCTACTTCATTTATAACTTTTTTAACTTTAATGTCATCTTTAGTATTTATTTTCTTTAAAGCACTTAATATAGTTGAATGATCTCTTTTAAATAATTTACCTAATTCATTGGATGAATAATCTAAATGCTTTTTAATCATATAAATCGCAATTTGTCTTGCTAAAAAGATATTAGATTTTCTCGATGTGCTTAAAATATCTTTAACTGGTATTTTGTAATACTCTGAAACAGCTTTTAAAATTATGTCATCAGTAATTTCTGCTTTATCTTTAATAAAATCACCAAAAATATTTCTAATTGTTTTTATAACTAAAGTTTTTGGTAATGATTTAATTTCTTTTTCATAGAAACTTAATCTTTTTACAGCACCTGTAAGTGTTCTGATTGAATTTGAATGATTTCTTATGATGAAATCTTTTGATTCATCGTCTAATGTGTTTGTGTCGAAGTTGTTTTCTGTAAGTAAGAAATCCAAAATCTTATGTAAATCTTCTTGTTCAGGTTGTTTGATTTTTGTAATAAACCCAGATTGAATTCTCGAAACAAGTCTTTCATCAAATATTTTAGAAATTCCGTTTATATCTGTATCTGAACAAAAAATGGTTAATTTACCTTTTTCCATTCTACTATCTAGAACTTGAAAAATATAATCCTTTGTAGCTTTTTTATTCCCTGAACCATACAATTGGAAATCGTCAAACATTAAAACGTCGTAATTATCAATCAATTTCTTCTGAAATTTATTAAGAACATCAACTGAATTTTCTTTTAATAAAGGTTGAATTCATCGAATAAACTCAGTTGCATTAACAAGAAATGATGATTTACCTTCTTTGTTTAAAGCATTAGAAATAGCTTTTAAAAGGTGAGTTTTACCTAAACCAGAGTTACCTGTGATAAATAAAACTTCTAGTTTGTATTCATCATCAATAATTGATTTGCAAATATTTAAAGCTTCATCATTAAATGAACCATGAATATAGTTGTGAAATGTATATTCAATACCATCTGTTTTCTTTTTATTTGTTGTAGGTATCTGAATATTTAAGTTTTTACTTTGTTTTTCAGTTTCTTTAAGTGCATCTAAAGTCTCTTTATCAATTATTCTGTAAGCAACATTCGCTCCAAAAATTTCTTTGACCGACTTGTCAAAAACATTTTTGTAATAATTTTTAAATGAACTTAAATTAGGATGGACTTTAGGGAAATAAATAACAACTTCATTGTTTTTGAAACTAAGAATTGTTAAATTTTTAAAAAACGTTTTAAAAGCGAGATTATCTTGAATTTCATTCTTTATATACTCGATATAAAGTTCATTGTAAGAGTTTAATTTCGCTTCTTCTTTGTTTTTTTCTTCATCGAAATTATTAATATTCATAGCTAAATTTTATTACTATATAAAAAACATATTTAAAAATAAGTTATAAACAACTTTAACAACATAGTTATGCAAAAGTTATCCACAACTAAAGTGTCTAAAATGTAAGTAAAAAAGTACTTATTAACATATTTATATTTTATTGTTTTAAGTATGTGGATAACTTATCAAAAATAATCCAATTTGACACCTAAAATAAAGGGTGATATATAAAAATTAAATCTTTATAATTTAAATAAATAGATAGAAAGTAAGGAGAGAAAATGAAGGGTAAATTTATTAAGCAAATTAAAGGTGGTAAAGAATTAGGTTGAGCACTTATGTTGTTTTTACCTGAAGGTAAAAGTCAAACATTCTTAGTTTTTGTTACAAATGTTTTTCCAAATTTATATAAAAAATATGAAGTTGAGTTCGGAGACAATCCTAAAGCTAGTTACAAAAACTCAAAAATTATTAAGAATTTAGAGTTGATAATCGAAGATGTGCAAACAGATTGAGTTGATTATCTTTCAAAAAATGTACCTAACATCGGAAAATTAACTGCTAAAAAAATAATTGATGAATTTGGACAAGATTTATTTACTAAACTAGCAGATATTGAAAATTATAAAGATGAATTATTAAGTGTAATTACTGATAAACAACTAGAATCATTAGTTAAATATTATGAAGAAAATAGTGCAAGATTAAAATCACTACTAAACTTAACTGAAGAAGATAAGAAAAATATAAATTTATTTAATAACCCAAGAGTTAGTGATTTAGTTGAAAAATTAGCAACTATTCACGGTTCTAGAGAATTTAACTTCATTGAATATTACAAAAACAATTCTCCTTATTACTTGTTTATAGATAAAGTAATTGATGATATTTTTAAAGTTGATACTTTTGCATTCTTATTGAATTGAACTAAAGAAAATTACCAAAGATACATAGCTTACTTATATAAAGTTGTTTGAGATTTAGAAACTCAAAACAGTACAATTTTTGATTTAGATACATTGCAAGTGAAATTCAAAAAAGCTATTGAAGATGCGAATATAAAATGAAATTCATTAATAAATGAAGAAGAAAGTGATTTTGCATTCATAAAAGACGAAATTGATGTAGATATCATTTTTGAAAGATTTATTAGAGATGAACATTTAATTCAAGTTTTACCTGGTTTCTTTACTTTGAAAGCCACATTTGATAAAGAAGCATATATTTACAACAGATTAATGAAATTAGCTAATTCAGAATTAATTTGCAAATTAAAACCTGAAGCTATGATTGATTTGAAATTCTTATCAAAGCAACAAAAAGCTGCTTATGATAATTTCATAAACAAAAATATTTCAATAATAAGCGGTGGGCCAGGAACAGGAAAAACATTTGTTATTAAGCATATTTATGAAACATTAAAGAAAAACAAGGTTAAAGCAAATGAATTCGCTATCTTAGCGCCAACAGGTAGGGCTGCAACTAATGTTTCTATAAAGATTAAACATCAAATTAGAACAATTCACAGCTACCTACAAATAGCTAATACTGATGAAAAAATTTCTGTAACTAATTTAGAAGAAATTGTTGATTTAAGAATTTTAATTATTGATGAGTTTTCAATGATTGATGTTAACTTATTAGATAAATTGTTAAAAGCAAGTCCTAAATTAGAAAAGATCGTTTTAATTGGGGATGCTTTCCAGTTACCAGCAATTGGACCAGGTAACCTATTAGATGATTTAATTTTTTCACAAAATATACCTACAACATACTTAACTAAGTTTTATAGAAGCGATTCAGAAACAATTTGAAAACATTTTTCAAATATTAACAGAGGTGAAGTTGATGATTCAATGTTTAAACCTTCTGAAGTTGATTTAGTTAAAGTAGATAACAAAAACTTTCATAATGATTTATTAACGCTATATACAAAAGAAGTTGAAAAATTCGGAATTAATAACGTTATTATCCTTATTCCAACTTACAGACACCAATATGGAATTAATGAAGTTAATAAGAAAATTCAAAATGCAATAAATAAAAATGATGTTTTTGCAACAAATTGAAAAAACTATAGTCAAATTGAATATAGAATAAACGATAAAGTTATGCAGTTAGAAAATAGAAATAACGAAAATATTTCTAATGGTGATATTGGTTATATAACTGATGTTGTTTATGAGGATGCAACCTCTAAATCAGGTAACAAAAAAGTTAAGAAAATTAAAGTTACTTTCTATAGAGGGGATGAATGAAAAAAAGAAATTGAGTATTCATTAAGAGAATTTCAAGAACAAATTCAACTTGCATATAGCACTACAATTCACAAATTCCAAGGTAGTGAAATTGACTCTGTTATTATGGTGGTTCATAATGAACACGCATTTATGCAAAGCAAAAAAATGCTTTATACAGGTGCATCAAGAGCAATTAAACACTTGCAAATATTTATTGACCAAAGTGTTGATTACAAAAGTTTAATTGAAAGAATACACGCAACAAGTGCTAATCAAGTGCATACAAACTTAAGATTCTTTATCCAAACAGAAAGAAGGGTGTAATGAAATTAATAGTTGGTTTAGGAAATCCAGGAGATAAATACAAATACACTAGACACAATGTTGGTTTTATGGTTATTGATAAAATCTGTAAGCAAATGGGTGTCGAGTTAAACAAATCTAAATTTAATGGTGAATATGTTAAGTTAGATGATTTAATAATTGCAAAACCAATGACTTATATGAATAAATCAGGTGAATTCGTTCAAGCAATAGCTCAATTTTTCAAAATTAATCCTGATGATATTTTGGTTATTCATGATGAAAAAGACTTTCCACTAGGAAAAAGTGCAATTAAAATTGGTGGTTCAGGAGGAAGTCATAACGGTGTTTTAAACATTGTTCAAATGCTTAATACTAAAGAATTTAAAAGATTAAAAATCGGAATTAATACAGAACACAGAGAAACATTAAGAGATTTTGTTTTAGGTAATTTTACACCTGAACAAATGTTGGTTTTAGAGCCTGTGTTAAATAAAGCAGCAGAAGCTTCAATTTCATTTGTCTACAATGATATCCTAACTGTTATGAATAAATACAATGTCAAATCAAAAAACTAAATATTTACTAGCTGTTAGTGGTGGACCAGACAGTATGTTTATGTTGAATGAATATAAAAACAAAAACATAATTGTTGCTCATGTTAATTACAATCAACGTACTGATAGTGGTTTGGATCAAAAAGTAGTTGAAGATTTTTGTAAGAGTCATAATATCAAGCTCTATGTTTTAGAGTTATCTAAAAATGATTATGTTAAAGGTAACTTTCAATCTTGAGCTAGAGAGCAGAGATACAAATTTTTCAAAGAAGTTTATGTAAAAGAAAATTGTGACAAATTGTTAATTTCTCATAATAAAGATGATTTTTTCGAGACTGCATATATGCAAAAGCAGTCTAAAAGAAATGTTTTATTCTATGGAATAAAACAATCAAATCTTATTGATGGAATTAATATTTATAGACCTTATCTATTTAAGTATTTTAAAAATACAATAACAAAGAAAAATCAAAAAAATCACACACCTTTTTGTTTTGATTACACGAACAATTTACCTAAGTATTCAAGAAATAAAATAAGGTTAGATTTCGCTAAAAAAACACTCTATAAAAATACATTTATAGCTTGTAAACTGGTAAAAAACTTCTTTTTAAGTTTCAAAAGAAAAAAAATTCAAAAAGAATTTCAAATTTGAAAAGAATCAAGATTTAAGCAAGGTGTTTTTGAAAAACTCAAGCACAAAAAACATTTAGTTTATCAATACATTCACACATATTTTTCTGATGAAAACATTGAATTAAGCTCATCGAAAATCAAATCAATTATTGATTTTATTCTGTCTAAAAACAGAACTTCAAAATACCTTTTAAAGAACGGTTTATATTTTGTCAAATTAAAGGGTGAATTGCTAAATTAATAGGGTATAATATAAAAAAATATTAAATAATAAAACATCTCAAAGAAAGGAGATAAAATGCCAAGAAAAAGACGTTGACCTGGTATATTAATAGCTTTTGTTGTTGTTTTAATAATATCAGTTGGACTTTACTTAATTATCAGTAAGTTAACAGGTCCTCAAAATATTTCAACAAGCAAATTTGTTGAATTCATCAAGGATGCAGCAAATAGTCAAGATGATGGAACATACTTTAAATTAATTAAGTTTGATCCCTTCACTAACCAAATGCACGGTACCCTTATAAAAAATAATAGTCAACTTGAGCTTGTTGCACCTGGTTCATTCAACTTCATAAATGAAGTGTTTGAAATCAAAGATCCTCTTAAAGAAGCGACAAAATTTGTAAATAATGGTGTGGTAAGTTCAGGAGAAATTCAAAATGCAGCAGCACCACAACCAGGATTCTTCTCAACATACATTCTTCCATTTATTCCTACATTATTATTCCTAGGAATAATGTTCTTTATTTTTAGATCACAAGCTAAAATGATGTCAGGGCAAGGTGGGGCTATGTTTGGTGACAATAGTCCTGCTCAAATTATTAAATCAGATAAAAAATTCTCTGATATTGCAGGAAATAAAGAACCAATTGAAGAAATTTCAGAAATAGTAGATTACTTAAAAAATCCTAAAAAATATGAAGTTTCAGGAGCTAGAATGCCTAGAGGTATCCTTTTAGGAGGTCCTCCTGGTACAGGAAAAACTTTATTAGCTAAGGCGACAGCAGGAGAAGCTGATGTTCCTTTCTTCTTTGTATCAGCATCTAACTTTGTTGAGTTATTTGTTGGTATGGGGGCTAAAAGAGTAAGACAAGTTATAGCAGAAGCACGTAAAAATGCACCAGCAATTATTTTCATTGATGAGCTTGATGCTATTGGTAGAACAAGAGGAAGTGGTATTGGTGGAGGGCACGATGAACGTGAACAAACACTTAACCAACTTCTTGTTGAAATGGATGGTATTAAAGAAAACTCAGGGTTATTATTTATTGCAGCTACAAACCGTACAGACGTTTTAGACCCTGCTTTAACAAGACCTGGACGTTTTGATAGGGTTATTACAGTTGGATTACCAGATGTAAAAGAACGTGAAGCGATTTTAAAACTACATGCTAAAGGTAAACGTATTTCAAATGATATTTCGTTTGAAAATGTTGCAAGAAGAACACCTGGTTTCTCAGGAGCTCAATTAGAAAACGTAATTAACGAATCTGTTCTTTTATCAGTTAGAGAAAATACAGGTATTATTACAAGAGATCAAATCGATGAGGCAATCGATAGAGTTATGGCTGGTCCAGCTAAAAAATCTAGAACTATTACTAAGGAAGAATTAACATTAGTTGCTTATCACGAAGCTGGACACGCTGTTGTTGGTATAAAAGTTCCTGGTGGTAATAAAGTTCAAAAAATTACTATTATTCCACGTGGTCAAGCCGGTGGATATAACTTAATGATGCCTGAGAATGAAAAATACAACTATACTAAAGAAGAATTATTAGCTTCTATAGCAAGTTTTATGGGTGGTAGAGCAGCAGAAGAAATTATTTATGGAGAAGATAAAATTTCAACAGGTGCTGCAGATGATATTTCGAAAGCAACAGCAATTGCTAGAAGAATGGTTACTGAATTTGGTATGTCTGATTTAGGTCCGATTAAATATCAAGAAGAAGAAGGATCTCCATTCTTAGGAAAAACTTTAGCTACAAGTTCATCAATTTCTAACCAAATTAGTCACGAAATTGATCTTGAAGTTAGAAAAATAATGTTAGAAGCTAAAAATATAGCTACAAAAGTTATTAAGAAAAATAGAGAACTTTTAGAGCTGATTAAAACTTCATTACTTGAAAAAGAAACAATTGTTGCAGAAGAAATCGAATACATTGCTAAAAACTTACAATTACCTCCTGAAAAAGAAAAATCAGAAGAAAAAGCTAGTGCTGTAGGTTTAGATGAATTAATTGAAATGACTTCTGACCCTAATATTGGACAAAGTACACAAACTGATTTTTACGATAATAAAGAAGAAAGTATTTCTGTTGACTTAGTTTCAGATGGAGTTATTGATAGTGATAATTTAGTTACAGAAGATGGAACTGAAATTGAAAAATTATAGTGATTAAACAACTGGTTTTCCGGTTGTTTTTTTATACAAAAATCCTTTATAATTAATAAATTAATTATAAGTAAATTTTTAAAGGTGGATTTTATGAAGAATTTGTTTAAAGAAGTCTTTAAGTCATTATTTAAAAACAAAGCTACTGTTATAGGGTTAACTATCCTTGTATTTTTAACGGCAGGAGTTTTCACTGTTTTAAATGATGCTGCTAAATCAATGAAGCAACAATATGAAGCTGCTAAGAAAAAATCAGTTTCACACAATATTACAATCGATTTAAATCTATCAACAAATGCGAAAGCATACAATGATGGGTATTTTGTTAACGGACTTTCTAAATCAGATTCACTTGTTTACGAAAATAAAAGTGTTTATGATAAAGGAATTAACTATATAACGGATAATTACAAAAAAGAAGGTTATGTAATTGACTTAACAAGAATTACAGATTCATTTATTCCATTAAGTTTATTTGTTGATGAGGAAAAATATAAAGACAAATACATTGATAGAGTTGACTTTATAAAAATCTACAACACTTATGACTTCAAGAATGAAAACGCAAGTTCATTAACATTAGATTTTGATAAAGCCATCAAAACAATGAGAATGAAAACTGATTTCATTGTTAACTTATACAAAAAAGAAAATGACTCATATTCACCTGTTACAACACAAGTTGTTTTAAATTTAAATGACCACTTTGTGCTTGATAAAACTTATAAATTAGAAGATATCGGATACATTACAACAGATACTGAAAGTAATGTTATTCTTTCTCAAGTTAAAACTTTATTCTTAAATATTGTCACAAAAGAAGCTACTTTTGACATGGTTAAAGGTAAAGAATGAATGTATGAAGGAGTTTGTTTAAGTGTTGAACCAGCAACACTTGCTGACAAACTTGGTTTTGATAAATATCAAAATAACAATTACATTTTCATTCTTAATAAAGATAAAAACTCAACTTTAATTAACATTCCAGAGGATGCTAAACCAACTGATGTTGTTAATGTTGAATTAAATTCAGAATTTGATTATTCATCTTTATATGATGAATCAAGAACATTAGACAAACCAATTCCATTTGTTTTTGAAACAAATCATACTTACAACATTCCTTTAAAATGAGCTGCAAAACAAGAGGAATACACATACTACCAAAGAAGAGTTTATGAATCAACATATGTAGATCCATTCAAGAAAAACTGAGATGGAGCATATGTTACATTTATGGAGAATTTAATTAAAGGAAACAATGGTGAATTACCATCAGAATTTAAAAAATTCTCATATTGAAATAAAAACTCACTTAAATACTTTATCCACTTTGATGAACAAGGTGTTTTAAAAGAAAACAAAGAGTTAATTTATGAGAACAATTCAGTTCTTACATATGATTTAACATACAATGAGCAACTTAGATTAGCTGATTTATCAGACCAACCAGGTTATTTAGATAGAGACTTTGCTATTAAAGAAATTATTATTAATGACTTAAAAACTCTTATTTTAAAAATTTATAACTTCACAAGAAAAGAAGTTGACAACCACCCAGAGTACAAGAGTAGAGTTCCAGAAATTGATGCATTAGCTAACGATGTAAACACAAGATTGCAAACTGCATCAATTAACAAATCACAATCAGTTTCAGAATTAACTGATATTTACAACAAGTTACTTAATGATGTAAGTGTTATTGTTCCAAACAATGTTTTACTTTTACCAGTGTTAAATTATGAAAAGAGAACGAAGATTCCTAATTATGCAGAATATGCATTTGATGGATATAAAACAATTGCACAAATTGAAACATCAAGAGATAGATTAACAGAAGAAGAATTTGACAAGTTATCTAATAAAAGAATCTGAGATATCACATTCACAAAAATTAAAAATGGTGCTTTAGATATTGTTAAAAAAGATATCTACAACCAAGTTTCAGAAAAAGTCGGTGTAGATAACATAGGTATCAAGAAATCAATCACAATTGATGCATTCGACACATCTAAAAATGAAAAATTCGTATATCACTTTGTTAATATGGGTGATAATGAACAAAAGATTGATGGAATCAAAAACAATGTAAACAAACTTTTCAATGAAATTGATAATCCAACAGGTTTATTTAATCTTTATTCAAATGTTGATGGTTACTTCAAAACTAGAGAATTACCATATTATGCAATTCACAATATTTTAACCCAAATTATTGGTAACGTCATTCCATATGAAAAATACGTTTCATTAGATATGACATATGGACAAGTGAAAATTTATCAAAACTACCCAGAAACTAAATTATTTGAAGTTTGAGATAGATCGAAAATTTATAAATTAGCAAAATTTGTTGGATCAGAAACAGATGCACAAGGTAATTTATTACCTGATAGCGACTTTAATCAATTTGCTGAATTAGGAATTACTTTTGATCCATCAAGAGAAGAAGATACATACTACATAATTAAACCTGTTTATGATGCTAATAAAAAGTTACTTTACTGAAAAAATGTTTCATTATCAAAAAAAGGTGTTTCTGAATTTGATAAAGAACGTTTATCAACTGGTAGATTAACTTTAAAAGAAACAGATTCATACTTAGAAAACAATAAATTGACGTTAATGGCAAAAATCAATCCAGAAGGATGAGTTGAACATAGTAATGAATTTGATAACGTTGTTTATTTACCTTTTGGTTATAGAGCACCATTAAGTGATGTTTTAAATGAAGCAGCTACACAACAAACTTTAAATAAAGCTTTTGAAAATATACAAAAAGTATTGTTAGATAGCGATTTAACAAAACAAGGATTTTTCACTAAAGACATTATTTATGCATTTATCGAAGCTTCTGAATATTCAGTTAATATAAATAAATTTGCAACAATTTTCTCATCAGGACGTATTGATTTAGGGATTATTCCTAAATTGTTCCTTGATTTCCTTTACAAGTTATCACACAATGTAAATGGTGATTATGCAAACAAACTTATTGTTAACTTATTTACAAACTTAAGAAGATTTATTGCACAAAAAGATACTCTTGAAGAAAGAAAACAATATTTAACTGAACAAATTCAAGAATTATTTAATGTTTTAAATGTACTTGGTGTAGAAGTGCCGGTTAAAGTGGGGACTTTATCAAAATTTATTAAAGATCCTGTTGTTATGCTTGATTCAATTATTGGAATTATTGAATCAGTTAACTTTGTTAAGTTCACAGAGCAATCAAACAACTTTTTCTTAAATGAACATGATCATTTAGTTGATAGAGAAATTACAAAAGCCGATGGAACTAAAGAAATTGTTAAGTACGTAAGAAAATTATCAACGCTTGAATTAATTGAATGATTTATTAGATCAGTTGATCAAAAAGCATTTAAAACGCATTTATTTGACTTATTAGAGAATATTAACATTGCCTTATTAGCTGATGTTAATGATCAAGCTAACCCATTATATGACGTATTTAATTCATTTATGCCTCAACTTAAACCTATTTGACAAATTATTAACTTGTATCCAGGTTCAGCTGATAAATCATTTAAAAACGTTATAGATTGAACTAAGTATGTAATTAACTTATTTGATTTTGACATCTTTATTGATGCTGTTTTAAGCAAAAAACAAATGTTCTACACTGAACATCAAAGTGTAGATAGAGTAAACAAATATGCGACATCAGGAGTTGGATCAAAAGACTTTATTTATGCACTTATTAAATCATTATTTGCATTACCAGGTTCAAATAAAACATTTAAAGAATCAATAATTTCAATGTTTAACGTTTCAGACAAAGGGACAAATATTGAAATTGATGACAACGGATTATATTTAACAATTCCAGTTGCAGATGATGAAAAATTAGACTACTTTGACCTTCTCAACATCTTTATATCTCCTCAACCTTCTTCAACAACTGAAGCAGGAGCAGATACTAATACATCTACATCAACTCAAAATTCATTAAGTTTATTTGACAAACTTTACAACTTTGTTCACTCATACAAAGTTAGATTTGAAAATTGAAACGGAAACACAGTTTCACTAACATCATTCCCATCATCAGAAACAAATGATGCTATGGGTGTGTTTGGATTTACTAAAGACAAAAGAGAAATACCTTTAAGCGAAGCTAAGCAATTAGTTAATGAATGAATTCAAGTTCTTAACTTAGTTGTGCAAACAACTTCAAATGTTAAATTACAACCTAACTTATCAATTGGAGATATTTACAAATACTTTGCAGAATACAAGCCAATTGAAAACAATTCAGTTCATTCATTAGTTCAAGAAGCTATTAAGAAATTCTTAGATATTTCCAACAAAAATAATGACCCATTCTTCTATGTGAAAGAAGCATATCCATTATTCAAAGTTTGAATGAAAATGTTTGATAAATCAGTAAATTCTGACAGTGCAAAAACTAAAGAGTTTGCTCTTGAATTATTAAAATTAGCTAACAATTCAGAAATATTGTCTGATTTTAGTTCATTTGAATTAATTCAACCATCATCACAAAACATTGTTTCATTTGAAAAAACAGGATTTGGTATTACTAAATCACTTGCAAATACTTTAAAACTTAAAGAAATCTTCTTCGCAAAAGATGAACAAGGGAACTATACAAATTCATTATTAGCTGAATTAATTAAAAAATTCGCTGAATATAAACAATATGTGCAAGATAATGAGTTAGAAATTATTCAATCATTTGCATACATTGCAACATCTGAGTTATACGGTAAATTCAACCCAGAGCACTTCAAAGATGTTTATACATCAGAATTTACAAACATTGATTCAGTTGTGTTAGAAAACTTAATTAAAGGTGTATTTTCAAACGAATTATTTGTAAAACACTTTAATACATTTAACATTTACTTAAGTAACTCAATTAATGAAATTCCGGTTGTTAGATTAGGAATTTCAGATGCATTGTTACACCCGTTAACAATTGTTAAACATCCTGAAGTTGCAGTTTGATTCTTAACAAACACAAACAACCTAGGAGAAAGTGGTAAAAATAAAGCAAATATTGCTTACTTGATAATGGATAAGGTTATTAACTTTGAGGAATTAGCTAGAAATGATGTTGAATTAAGTGAATTTATTAGTTCATTCGAAAAAGGAAAACCTGTGTTTGCAACTATTGGTAAAGAATGACTTTTAAATGTTGCTTTTGACAACGAAATTATTCAATACTGATATTCAAAAGTTGGAAACAACATTGAAAATTATTCGCCATTTGGTGTAAACATTATTAAACTTATTGAAGATGTTTTAAACACAATTACAGGTGTTAACAAATTAGATAACACACTTAAATTTGACCAAACAAGTTCATACATTGCAAAAGTTAACTATGTATGATTAGCTAAAAACAAGAAGAAAATTTACGATGGTGAATTACCAAATAATCCAATCGGAATGGTTGAATTAATCAAAAATCTTCCTGAAGATTACAAAATTAATGTAAATGGTTCAGAATTTATCATTATTGGTGACGATTATACATATGATAATATTTATCCAGTTGTGGATGAAGCAAACTTACAAGTTAATACAAATAACCAAGCTATTGTTTACGTTAACTCACAAGGGTTTGACAAAATTGCACAAGCTTACAGAGGAAATGTTGTTAAAGAATACTTGCTTGTTAAGAATTCAACAAACTTAACAAATGAAGAACTTAAACAAGAATTAATTCAAGTTGTTAATAAAGCAACAAATAACTCAAATGATTTACCTAGAGTTTATCTAGATGATGAAATTGATGGAATTAACCCTGAACGTGCAATTAGAATTACTGCAGTTAAAAACTTCATTAAAGTAATCGGATTCGTTTCAAAAATCTTATTATCTATCTTAATTACATTAGTTGCTATCTCAATTATTTTCATTATTAAGAGATACATTACAAACAAAAACAAAGCTATTGGTATTTTAGTTTCTCAAGGTTATACACCATTAGAAATCTCATTATCAATGACTGTGTTTGCGTTCTTTACAATCATTATTGGAGGTATCGCAGGATACTTAACTGGTTTCTTAATACATGCTGAAGCTGTTAAGTTATTAAGTGATTATTGAGCTATACCGATTCAGACGCTAAACTTCTCAATAGTTTCATTTGGAATAAACATCATATTACCACTTGCAGCTATGTCTATACTTATTATTGTTGTTTCAATTCGTTCATTAAGATATAAATCAATTGACTTAATGAGTGGAATAACAGAAGTAAGTACAGGTGACTTCCACGCTAAATATGCAAACTTATTCAAGAAGAGAAATATTAAAACTAAATTTAGTGCTTCATTAATCTTCCACAGCTTCTGAAAACTGGCATCATTTGGTATTTCAATCATTTTAGTTGCTATAACTACATTGTTCGGAATAGCAACCTTTGGTGAATTCGAATCATCAATTAAAAAAACATATAAAAACAGAAGTTACAATTACAAATTTGACTTAAGAACACCTACAATAGAAGGTGGTGGAATTAATTTATTCACAGCACAAGATTTAGAAAACACACTTTATGTACCTGTTGGAGATATTGCTGAAATTAACCAATATCAAAACGATTACTTCAAACCAGGTATATCAACAGCTGTAAATAAACTTGCAATCAAAAACTCTGATGGAACTACATCATATAGATATCCAAACGGAAATCCTACAGATTTTGATGGACACGTAATTTCACAATTCTCAGTTAACATTAAGATTGATTCATCAGTTTCAATTGACCCTTGAGATCAAGTTTACAATTCATTACCCGACTCACAAAAATCAAGAATTACATCAGTAAGAAATGAAATTGGTAGAAGACTTGAAAGAACACAACCAAACTTACATTACAAACAAGATGGTGATAGAAAAATTCTTGATATGACTAAAATGATTGAGTTAGTTCAAGCAGGAACGGTTTCAGGATTCTTCCGTTATGTAGAAAATGAAACTAGCCCAGAATTAGGTAAATTTGTTTATCTTCAAGCTAACAAAAATAAAACTGATTTTGATGAAATAATAATTTCAACATCAGCTTATAGAGATGAATATAGAGAATTCTTAATTAATGGATACAAACAAATCTATAAAGAAAATGGTAAGTTATTAAAACGTAATCCTAATGCATCAGTTGTAAGTGACTTCTTAGTTTCATTTGGTGGCTTATATTTTGACCCTGAATTTGATGAGCTTTACACATACGTAGATGCAAATCAAATTAAGAGAGGTAAAATCAAGAACGAAACTATTAAGTTATATGGTTACCAAGAAGATTCAAAACAAATTAAGATTAAATCTACTAATGGACAAGATTTACTTAAATTAATTAATGACGAGTTTAGTCAAAACGGATTTGATGTTAACGATAAACCTATTCCACTTATCATTAACGAAGTTTCATCAAAAGCATTTAACTTATTAGTTGGATCTAAATTTGAAGTTGTTGTAAACAATAATGTAAATAGATTCAAAGATAAGATAAATGAATATTATGAGAAATTAGATAACCCTGAATATAAAGAACCAGAGAGACAAACTTACAAATTCATTGTTAGAGGTATAAATCCAACATATATTAATAATGAGTTTATTATTCCTAAAAAAGCTGCTGATATACTTACAGGATTAGATAAAGTTAAACATAACCCTAAATATGAAGTGTTTAACGGTATTATGTCTAAACACCCATTACCAATGCAATTATTATCATCAGCTGGATTATATTCAAACAGTGGTTACTGACCAGCTATCCAATCATTTGACACATCTACTTTAACAACTAAATATCTTGAAGATATGTTTGATGCATTATTTGGATCAAGACAAACAGTAGATAACTCAACAATCGATGGAGTAATGAGTACTTTAGGATATTCAGACTTACAAATTGCTAAATTTATAAATCCTGAATATAAAGAAACTGAAAGCATCAAAGATAACTACTTATTAGCAAGAGCTAATGCAGAACAACACATTAAGAAGTTTGCTAATATATTCAATAACGACTTATATATCCCTATGGCTAATACTTTAGATTCTAAAGTTATTGAAGTGGGTTACACAATGTCTATTGCACAAACAGTTCAAAAAATTGTAACTATTGTAACAATCTTAGCATTCATAATTTCTATAGTTATATTGGTAATCATTTCAACAATTCTTATTGGAGAAAATGAGAAGAATATAGCTATCTGATCAATTCTTGGATATAATGAAAAAGAAAAAATTAAGATTTTCTATGGAATTTACTTACCATTTATTCTTATATCTATCTTAATAGCTATCTCATTAGCATTTGGATTTATATCAATCTTTAGTGGTTTCTTAACATCAGCTGCATCTATTGCAATTCCTATTGTTATTTCACCTCTAAACATATTAGTGACAGTATTAGTTATTCTAGGAGTATTCTTAGTAACGTCAATATTATCTTGAATCGGAATTAACAAAGTTAAACCAATTGATTTATTGAAAGGTAAATAATGGAAAATAAAAACGTAAATGTAAACAATGACACAAATAAAGACACTCAAGAAGTTGTTGTTTTAACTAAAAAGACATCAGATGTCAAAATTACAAAGAAAAATGTATTTGACATTCTTGATGCTGATGGTGGAAGCAACAAAGTTGTATTAGACAGATCAATTGCTAGAGTTATTAGAAAAGCTTCAAACAAAAAGAGATCTAAAGATGGTAATGAAAAACTTAAAAACACAGGTAACGCAGTCATAGAAGTTAAAAACGTAAGTAAGTTTTACTTGTCAGGAACTACAGCTACTAGAGTTTTAAAGAATGTTTCATTAACAATTAACAAAGGTGAATTTGTTATGATCTTTGGTAAATCTGGAGGTGGAAAAAGTACATTACTTAACCTTATAAGTGGACTTGATAGACCAAGTAGAGGACAAGTTATTGTATGTAATCAAAACTTACCTTACTACTCAGATTTAAAACTTACTTTATTTAGAAGAAAACACGTTAGCTTTATCTTCCAAAATTACAACTTATTACAAAATCTAAATGGTTATGACAATGTTGAAACTGGTGCTTACTTACAAAAAGATAAAAGCAAAAGATTAAACATTGATAAGTTATTTGAAGAATTTGAACTAGAAGATGTTAAAAACAAATATCCATCACAAATGTCCGGGGGACAACAACAACGTATTTCAATCCTACGTGCATTGGCTAAAAATGCTGAAATCATTTTCGCTGATGAACCCACAGGAGCACTTGATGATGCTACTTCGAAGATTGTTTTAAATTACTTATATGACATTAATAAAAAATATGGTGTTACTATAGTTATGGTTACTCACAACCCTCTTATAGCACCAATTGCTGATAAAGTTTTCACAATCAAAAACGGAAAAGTTGCTAATATCACAGTTAACAAAACTACAAAACATCCAAAAGATATTGATTGAAAAGAATAATTAATTATGTTGAATAATACTTACCACAAAATAGTGGTGAGTATTTTTTTATACCTTGGAGACTATGGAATAAGTACAATTGGAATACAAAAAGTATAATAAAAACAGACTTTAAAAGTCTGTAATTTAAATACTATTTACGTTTCATTGTAGGGAATAAAAGAACATCACGAATTGAATCTTTTTCAGTTAATAACATTGTTAATCTATCAATTCCAATTCCACATCCACCTGTAGGTGGCATTCCATATTCTAACGCTTCAACGAAATCTCAATCAATGTCACTAGCTTCATCGTTTCCATTGTTCTTTTCTTTTAATTGATCTTCAAAACGTTCTAATTGGTCAATTGGATCTGATAACTCAGTGTACATATTTGCATATTCTTTTGTGTTAATGAACAATTCAGCTCTTTCAACGAATCTTGGGTCTTGACCTTTAGCAGTAAGAGGAGAAATTTCTAATGGATGTCCATATACAAAAGTTGGTTGTATTAATGTTTTTTCAATAAGTTCTTCAAAAAGTTCATTAATAATGTGACCTAATTGATGGAATTTTTGAATTTTAATACCATATGATTTAGCAACCTCAACAGCTTCATCAAATGAAATGTTTCTAAAATCTTTACCTGTAGCTTTAGAAACAGCTTCAACCATATCAACTCTGTTAAATGGTTTTGTTAAATCAATTTCAATACCTTTGTTAATAACTGTTGATTTACCTAATTTAGCTGCAACTCTTTTAATAAGTTCTTCTGTACGTTGCATCATTCCTTCAAGGTTTGAGTAAGCTTCGTAGAATTCAATTGAAGTAAATTCAGGGTTATGAGTTGTGTCGATTCCTTCGTTTCTGAAAATACGACCAATTTCATAAACTCTATCAACTCCACCAACTAAAAGCTTTTTAAGAGGAATTTCAGTAGCAATTCTAAGAACAAATTCTTGATCTAATGCATTGTGATGTGTTTTAAATGGACGAGCAGAAGCACCTGATAAATAATCATGTAAGAATGGGGTTTCAACTTCCATATATTCTCTTTCATCAAAGTATCTTCTAATTTCACTAATAATTTTTGTTCTATTTCAGAACACTTGCATTGATTCATCATTAACAATTAAATCAACATATCTGTGTCTGTATCTTTCTTCAACATCAGCTAATCCATGGTATTTATCAGGAAGTGGTTTAAGAGCTTTTGTTAAAAGTTTAATATTTTGAACTTTAACAGTAACTGCACCTGTGTGAGTTTTCATAACATTACCTTCAACATAAATAATATCTCCTAAGTCTAAAGATGATACTAATGCATTAACAGATTCATCATGTTCTTTTTTGTTGAAGTAAGCTTGAATTTTTCCGTGGTAGTCTTTGATTAAAATGAAAGGTCCACGCATTGTTAAAATTCTACCTGCAATAGCAACAGAAACTGGATTTTGTTCTAATTCTTCTTTAGATACATTTTCGTATTTAGAAGTTAATTCATCTGAATATGACCTTTCTTTTAATCCATCTGCTTTTGCAAAAGCTTGAATATTATTTTCTTTGTAAAAGTTTAATTTATTACGTCTTACTTGTTCTTGTTCTGTATATTTTGTCATATCTTTTACTCCATTAATAAATATGTTTAAAGTATACCACTAATATTAAAAATATTAGTGGGGTAATATTAGAAACATAACTAATAAAATATTGATAGTAACACACGTATTTTTTTGAAATTATTTGATTTGAATTTTATTGTCTAAAAAAACAAAAAAACTACCGAAATAGGTAGTGATTTCAAAAAAAATTTTTTATAAAATGGTCGCTTTAGATTCTATCTTCTTTTACTTTTCTAGCTGAAATTGTTACGTGTTTTGGACAAGTTAACATTTTTTGATCTGGTGTGAATTGAACATATAAAACATTCTCATTATATTTACGGTCATATTTAACAGTTCCTTCAGGTCTTAAAAATTCTAAATGAACTAAAGGCACATTAAATACTTCTCTTTGTTCTTCAGGAATTCTTAAATCAACAATTGGGTAAATTTCTACTGAACCACCTCAAAGTATGTTGTTTTTAATCATATCTTTTTCTTCTTGAGGGAAGAATTCATCAACCTGTTTAAATGAAGTTTCTAAAACTTTATCTTGTTGTTCATATGATAAAGTTTTAAATTGTGGATCTTCAGCTAACTCTTTTCTCAACACTTCTTTATACACTTCAAAGTCTAATAAATATTTTTGTTCTCTAACCATTAATTTAATAACAATATCAAATGGAACTACATCAGCAATTGTTCCAAAAGCATATCTATAATCTTTATTGCACATATCACAATGTGCTGTAACTAATGAACCCATAATATCTCCTTGTTTGGAATAAAATCAATATATTAATTATATTTAACTTTATAATTTACTTATGTTAGATTTTGAAAAGAATTATTGAGACAAATATGATGTCATTATTGGTTTAGATGAAGTAGGAAGAGGTTGTTTAGCTGGTGAGTTAGTAGTTGCTGGTGTGATTTTTCCTAAAGGATACTCAAATAGCAAAATTAAAGATTCTAAACAGTTAACTGAAAAACAAAGAGAAGAACTTTATGAAGAAATAGTCAACAATTGTGTTGAATATGTCATTGAAGTTAGAACTCTTGAACAAATCAATAATTCAAATCCTAAAAGAGAATCAATTTTAGGTATGGAATCTATTGTTAAAAAACTTAAAAACAAACCTGATTTGATAATTACAGATTATGAAAAATTAAATTTAGAAAACTATGAACAAATTAATTTAGTTAAAGGTGATTCAATTTCAATTTCTGTTGCTGCTGCTAGCATTTTAGCTAAAGTCACAAGAGATAGAATGCTTAAAGAATATTCGAAAATATACCCTGAATATGATTTTGAAAATAACAAAGGTTATGGAACTAAAAAGCATTTAGATGCTTTAAATGTGTTTGGTCCAACTAAAATACATAGAACTAAATACAAACCAGTTGTAACATCATACGAAAAGCATCGAAAATATAGATAAATTGACTAGGGTCACCTAGTTTTTTTTAATAAAAAAAACACTCAGAAAACTAAAGTGCTTGAAAATTAAATTAAATCTATTTCATATTTTTTAGCTAACATTGAGCCTCCAAAACTAAAGATTGGACCAAATACACAGGCTAAAATATATAATACTGCTATTACAATATGATCTTCTGTTTTTCTGTGAAAAAGTCTAACAATAGCAATGATTTGCAAAAATATTAATATTATGTAAAGAATAAATATAATCGTTCCTATGATTGAGGCAATTATTT
Organism: Mycoplasma sp. 4079; assembly: GCF_047785185.1. Classification (NCBI taxonomy): domain Bacteria; kingdom Bacillati; phylum Mycoplasmatota; class Mollicutes; order Mycoplasmatales; family Mycoplasmataceae; genus Mycoplasma; species Mycoplasma sp. 4079. Next base: position 33,642 of record NZ_JBLNNG010000003.1, read on the forward strand.
TTATTTTAGCAATTCATTCTGAATAATATGAATTTGAATAATATGAATAATAATAGTAACTTTGTTTTTGCATCGCAACAGCTGATCATATTATGTATATAATGAATACAGAAATAATAAATATTCAAATTAATGATAATCAGAATATTGGTCTCGTATAATACGTTTTGTTTCTTATTTTGTTTTCCATATATATCCCTTCGTTTTTATCTATATCCTTATTCTAAAAAAAAAAAAAAAAGCAAAGTAGAAAGTGAAATATTTTTGTTTTATAATATGACTATGAAAAAAGAAGTGCAAATTAAAATTGAAATTCAAAAAAATTCAAGAATCAAGTATGAATACAACAGAAAAACAGGACAAATTGAAGTAGATAGAATCTTACGTGAAGATTTTGTTTACCCTTGCAACTATGGTTTCATTCCTGAAGCATTAGACTGAGATGGAGACGAACTTGATGTATTATTATATTCATCAGAACAATTCATTCCAGGTTCATTATTAAATGCAAGAATTATTGGTGCTATGAAAATGATTGATGACGGTGAAACTGATACAAAATTAATTGCAGTTCACGCTGATGATTACAGATTAGATCATATTAACTCATTATCAGACTTACCAAGACCATTTTTAGATACAGTTAAAACATTCTTTAGTACATACAAAAACTGAAAACGTCCAGGAATTACATCGGTTGATGGATTTGAAGATGTTGAATGAGCTATTGCTGAATATGAAGAATGTGTTGATTTAATGAACAAATATGGTTCAATGGATAAAAAAGAATTCATTGAATTAATGAAACAAAAACATCCTGAAAAATATGTTGCTTAATTAGATATTTTTCTATCCTTTAAGGGATAGATTTTTTTATTTCTTAACAAAAAATCTTATGAAAAAAAGTTAGATTTTAAGTAAAAAAATAGTAAAAAATTAACTTTTTACAAAATAGAAAGAAAAATATGAAGAAAGTTTTGTTTTTAAATAGTAATCTTTCGTTTAAAGAAAACTCTTGCTTAAGTAAAGTTACAAATAATGTCATTAAGTATTATCAAAATAAATTAGGAATCAATCTTGAATACATTGATTTAAATGAAATAGAGTTTTCGCAGCACATAATGTCTCAAAACAATTTGAAAGATTTTAGTTACTCAATATTTGATAAAACCGCTATTAATTTGCAGAAATATGAAAATAAGGAATTTATGAATAAAAAAATTAACAAATTATTAAAGAAAATTGAAAATTAAGGAGAAATTAAAATGGTTAAATTAGGAATAACAACATTTAGCGAAACAACAAAAATCCATTCAACAGTAATATTGCAAAAAGAGTATTACTTATTGTTTATGCTGTAATCGGGGTAATTCATATTCATTTGCAAAATTGCTAATATATAGAACTACATTTAAATCATTTGGATATGATGAAGAAGTTGCGCCAATTGTTGGAGAATACTTTTAGAATAAAGATAATTCAAAAAATTAAGCACATAATTGTACCTTTTTATATAGCTCTACAAGCTATAAAAGTAAAATTCATAGTGATATAGTTAACTGAAATTTGTCAACTGAGGAGTTTTATGACTTTAGACTTATTAAAGGAAGAATGATTTGTAAATAATTACTATATTTTTCTATATGAAAATGACTTACTAGAAAATAAATTAGAAAATAATGGTTCTATTACCTATTTCGAAAATGGATTGGTAATTAACACTTTTAGAAATGATGCATATTCTGCATTTATATCTAATGTAAACTACAAAAAAGAAAATGTAGAGAAAATTATTAATTTGCTTTCAGATTTTTCACCAACTGTAATAACTTATGGCAATGCTTGCTTGAACTTGGTTCATCAAATCAGTAATCTTAATAATTATGAAATTTACAATCAAACTATTGCTGCATTAGATAAAGATGATTTTGCTTTTAGCGAAGCAAAGGAAGAAGCATTAGATAAAAAGATATTAATTAGAAGAGTTGATTTATTTGATTTTGATGAAATCAAAAAATTCCTCGAAGAAGAAAATTTTTATCCAAACTCAAGAAATCATTGAGTTGCTTCTTATAAAAAATATATTCTAGAAAATAACTTAAACTATGGTTATATAGCTTTAAAAGATAAAAAAGTAATTTCTCACGCTTGTGTTGTTTATACAAATTATAAAAACGCAGTAATTTGAGGAGTAGCAACAAATACAGAATTTAGAGGTCTAGGTTTAGCTTCGCATTTAGTTTCACTACTATGTAAGGATATATTAAACAATAATCTTGAACCACTTTTATATTACACAGAAGAAAAGATTGGTAACTTATACAAAAAGTTAGGCTTTAAAGATAAAGCACAATATTTTATAGCTTCAAAAGTGGAAAATTAGTTAAATAAATTAAATTTATTTAAAAATAATAATTTTCCAATAAGAAAGCTATCAAAATATTGCTTTTTTATTAAAATTATATTTATGATTAAGGTAGATAACATTACATTCAGATATAGAGAAACAGATACTCAACCAGCATTGAAAAATGTTTCTTTTTCTATTGAAAAAGGTGAGTATGTTGCTATATTAGGGCACAATGGTTCAGGTAAAAGTACTTTATCAAAAGTACTTGTAACTTTACTGAAACCTCAAAGCGGTTCAATTAGCATTGATGGAATTGAATATTCAAAAGAGAACTTACTTAAGATTAGAAAGAAAATTGGGATTATTTTTCAAAATCCAGACAACCAGTTTGTAGGTTCTAGTGTTGAAGATGATATTGCATTTGGATTAGAAAATAGAAACATTCCACACGAAGAAATGCATAAGTTAGTCAAAAAATATGCAGCAAAAGTTGATATGGAAAACTTACTTGAAAGAGAACCTGAAAGTTTAAGTGGAGGACAAAAACAAAGGGTTGCTATTGCTGCAATTTTAGCTTTAAATCCTGATGTTATTATTTTCGATGAAGTTACATCAATGCTTGACCCGAAAGGTAAATCAAGTGTTATTCAAATAATCAAAGAAATTAAAGAACAAAAAGATAAAACCTTAATCTCAATTACACACGATATGGATGAAGCAATTTTAGCTGATAAATGTTTAGTTTTTGCTAAAGGAAAATTAATTGCAGCTGGCTCACCAAAAGAAATATTAAAGAACCAAGAAATTATTGAAATAGCGAAAATTGAATCTCCATTTATTTACAGAATGAGCACAATGATTAATGGAATTGAACCAACATACAATGAAAGTGAGTTAATAGAAGAAATATGCAAATAAAAGTAAAAAAATTAACTCATACATTTAGTGTAAAGACACCTTGAGAGTTTACTGCATTAAAAGATGTATCTGCAACAATTAAGCAAGGTGAATATGTTGGTATTATTGGTGCTACTGGTTCAGGAAAGACTACATTAATCGAACATTTAAATAGATTACTAGAACCTACAAATGGAGTAATCGAATGAGTTTATAAGGATAATATTAGAAGAACATATAACTATGAACTATCAAAACTATTAGTTTCATTAGATAAAAAATATTCTGATAAAAACGATCCTAAATATAAAGCAGAACTTAAAGAAAAAAGTGCTCAAATTAAAAAAGAAATTAAAGCTAATGATAAGCAAATTAAAGAGTTAGAAAAAATCTATAAAAAAGAATACAAGATAGCTTACAACAAATTTAGTGAAGAATACAGTTATCATCAAACTGAAAGAAAATCAAAACTTAAAAACAAGTTTAAATTTTCATTTAGTAAAGAAGTTGAATTGTTCAAAAATGAATTTGATGCTAACTCTGAGACATTAAAGAAAATTAATGAGCTTAAATATGTTGAAGATTTTGTGACTCAACAAACCTACAAAAGCAAGATCAAATCATTAAGATCTATGCCTAAAAAAATTAGACAAAGAGTTGCTATAGCTTTTCAATTTGCAGAATATCAGTTATTTAAAGGAACAATAATTGAGGATATTGCATTTGGTCCGATGGCTTATGGTGTCCCAAAAATTAAAGCTTATGAAAAAGCTAGAGAATGTTTAAAACTTGTTGGATTAGGTGAAGAATATTTAGAAAGAAGCCCTTTTGAACTCAGTGGTGGACAAAAAAGAAGAGTTGCTCTTGCCGGAATTCTAGCAATGGAACCTGATTTCTTAGTTGTTGATGAACCTACAGCTGGACTTGATCCTCAAGGTGTTGATGAAATTTTAGAAATTCTTAATAACTTACATAAATCAGGAAAAACTATCATCAATGTAACTCATGATTTAGATAACATTTTAAAATACTCAAAACGTATTTTGCTTATGAAAAATGGACAAATTGTTAATGATGGTGAACCTTATGATGTTTTAAATGATGTTGAGTTTTTAAAGGAAAACAATCTTCAACCACCACATTTATTAGAGTTTGCCAATAAATTAAGAAAAAGAGGTGTAGATATACCTAAAGTAACATCAGAAGAACAATTGGCTTTCTATATTAATAAGCATATGGAAAGTAAGAAGGGAGTGTAATGAAAAGTGTATTTGGACGTTACATTCCAGGTGATGGATTTTTATATAAATTAGATCCTAGATTTAAGTTACTTATGGTTATTGTTTATATTGTAATGGTGTTTATGGTTAGATATTTCATTGATATGGTTATCTTACTTTTACCTCTTATTATTATTTATATTTACACAAATAAAAGAGTAAGACCATTACTTAAAATGCTTAAGTTACCTATCTTTGTGTCTGTTGTAATTTTTGCAGTCAACTTGTACACTATAACAAACGAAACAGTACATAATGATGTTGCTAATATGTTGAGCAAATCATATTTAAAAGATCATCAAGATGTAAATAGGTTAGCTCAAGCTTACTGGACGAATGGATTCTGAAGTTTTAACACTTCAGCAAGCAAAACTTTTTATAACACAATAATAGACACAAATGGTGTGTTATCTGTTTTTAAAGGTGAACATTCAAATGCTCTTATGCAAAAAGTTCAATATGGTGTTTCATTAGATAATATCAATAAAACATTGAGTTTATTTTTAAGAATTTACACAATGATTTTAATCACTACATTGTTAACAAACACAACAAGACCAATATTATTGACAAAAGCAATTGAAGATCTTTTATATCCACTTAAATTCATTTTTGTACCTACACACGTTATTGCGATGATTGTTTCAATCGCGCTTAGATTCATACCGACATTAATTGATGAATCAAATAGAATTATTAAAGCACAATCATCACGTGGGGTAGACTTCAAACATGGGAATATTAAGGAAAAAATTGATGCATTTACTACATTGATTATTCCTTTATTCGTTTCATCATTCTCAAAAGCTGAAGATTTAGCTAACTCAATGGAAACAAGAGGATACGATCCATATGCTAAGAGAACTAAATATAGAAAAATTAAACAATCTTGAATTGATTTAATTTCTTTATTAGTTATATTAGCTATATTATCATTCTTAATTGTAAATATTGTGTATCCAAATTACTTACCATTTGAGTACATTGCAACAAGAATTATTTAATTTTTAGGTCTATAAATCATACGTAAAAAAATGCGTGTGATTTATTTTTTTATATTATAATATATCTAAATTTATACAGCTGTAAAGCACTAGCGCTTTACACTTAATTAAGGAGGTAAAAATGGTTAAAATTAGATTAAAAAGAATGGGTGACAAGTTCAGACCAGTATACAAAATTGTTGTGGCTGACGCAAGATCACCACGTGATGGTAAATTTATCGAAGCTTTAGGACACTACAATCCATCTTCTAAAGAATTTGTTTTAAACAAAGAATTAACTGCTAAATGATTAAAACAAGGTGCACAACCTACAATTACTGTTGCTAACTTATTTAGAGCTCACAAATTAACTTCAGAACTTAAAAAATAATGAAAATTAATTTTCTTACTTTATTCCCTAGATACTATGAACCTTTTGTTAATGAAAGTATTGTTAACTTAGTCAAAGAAAAGGGACTAGTGGAATTTAATGTGGTTGATTTCAGAGACTTTTCTAAAGATAAACATAGAAAAGTTGATGATGAGATTTATGGTGGTGGTCACGGGCTACTTTTACAAGTAGAACCAATTGACTTAGCTTTAGAAAGTTTAGAAAATAACGGTGGATATAGAATTTTAGTTTCTCCACAAGGTAAACAATTCACTCAAGAAATAGCAGAGGAATTATCTAAAAAGGATCAAATCACTTTCATCGCCGGAAGGTATGAAGGGTTTGATGAAAGAGTACTTAATTTTGTTGACATTGAATTATCAATAGGTGATTATGTACTTACAGGAGGAGAGTTACCATCAATGGTAATGGCTGATAGTATTATCAGATTACTTCCAGGAGCCATTAGAGATGAATCACATCAAAATGAATCTTTCCAAGGTAGAGGTTTATTAGAACATCCACAATATACAAGACCAAGAGAATACAAAGGTTACTTAGTACCTGAAGTATTACTTAATGGTGACCATAAGAAAATTAAAGAATGAAAAGAGCAGGCTAGTTTAGAAAAAACTAAAAAGAATAGACCTGACCTTTATGAAAGGATAATTAAAAATGAGAAATAGATTATTAGAGTTAGTAGAACATCCACAATTACGTACAGACTTACCTGAATTCAAAACAGGAGACAACGTTAAAGTTCACGTACGTATCCGTGAAGGTGAAAAAGAACGTATTCAAATTTTTGAAGGTTTAGTAATCAGTAAAAAAGAATCAGGTACAAGAGAAATGTTCACAGTTAGAAAAATTTCTTACGGAATTGGTGTTGAAAGAACATTTCCAGTTAACTCACCTTTAATCGCACACATCGAAGTAGTTCGTTCAAACAAAGTTAGAAGAAAAAGACTTTACTACATGAGAAATCTTAGTGGAAAAAGTGCTCGTCTTAAAGAAATTAAAAAGAACAAATAATTTAATCACAATACCTTATTACATATGAAACCAGTTATAATGACTGGTTTTTTGTATAAAAAAATAGCAACAAGTGCTATTTAATCATTTCATATAAGTCTTGCTCACTTATAATCGGAACATTTAATTTGTTTGCTTTATAAAATTTAGTTGCCCCAACATTTTCTCCAGCAACCAAGTAATTTGTTTTGCTTGAAATTGAAGATGAAACAGTTCCTCCATTTTGCTCAATGATTTTTGAAAGTTCATCTCTAGAAATTGAATGTGTACCTGTAATTACAAAAGTTTGCTTTTTAAGTTTATCTGATTTAAATTCATTATTTGATGATTTGTAAATTAACACACTGTCTAATTTTTGTATTAATTCTTTATTTTTATTATTTGCGACAAAATCTTTAAGTGATTGAACTATTTCAGGTCCAATTGAATTAATTAAAAGGTATTCATCAAGGTTAATTTCGAATAGGTCTGAAAGTTTTGTTAATTTTTCTGAAATCATTTTTGCAACTACTAGACCTATGTTTTTGATTCCTAAACCAAATAATGCTTTATGTAATTCAACATTTTTTGCTTCTTCAATAGAAACTAAAATGTTATTTAATCTTTTATCAGCGATCTTGATTTTAACAACAGGATTTGATGAATTTTCTTTGAAGAATTCAAGAATTTCATCAGCTTTATCCTTTAGATTGAAAATTGAATATTGGTCTGTAATTCAACCTTTATCAAAGAAGAAATTAAGTGTCTTTTCGCTTAGTGAAACAATGTTAAGTGCATCTCTAGAAACGAAGAATGATAAGTTTCTAGTTAGTTTTTCATAACAGTTTGTATTTTCACAAAATTGATCAACAATCCCTGGATATTCAACTAAAACTGAATTACAAGAAGGACAATTTAGAACCTTAGGAAAAATTGAGTTTGTGTATTTAGTTTTTAACTCAATAATTTTAGGAATAATTTCACCAGATTTGATTAAAACAACTTGGTCACCTATGTTTATGTTCATATTAGAAATGAAATCATAGTTGTGAAGTGTTGCATTTGAAACTGTTGTTTGAACTAACTCAACGGGATCAAAACTTGCTACATAAGTTATTTTTCCGGTTCTACCTACTGTAGCTACTATCTTTTTAATAATTGGATACGCTTCTTCGGTTTTGTATTTATATGCAATTGCATATCTAGGGAATTTAGCAGTTTTACCTAATAAATCTCAATATTCAAGTTGATTCAGTTTGATGACAAAACCATCACAGTCATATTCAAATGAATCTTTAACTAATTCAAACTCATTAATTCTTTTGATTATTGATTGAAAATCTTTTTCTACATAGTGATATTGATGTGTAGGTAAGTTTAATGATTTCAAGAAATCAACAATCTGTGATTGTTCTTTTAGTCCGTGCTCTAATGGATCTACAATATCATACATAATGATTTGAAGATCTCTCTGAATGATTAATTTACCATTTTTCTGTCTTAAAGTACCTGCTGCCATGTTTCTGGTATTAGCAAAATAATCTTCTGTAGGTTGTTTTGGTTCCTTTGGAAGCGCTTTTATTTTACCGCTATTGTAATCATCTAATTTAGCTAAATAAGCTGGTCAAGTTTTATTAATAAATTCAAGTTTCTTCTCTTCGAATTCTTCTTTTAATTGTTGATTAATTTCAAGGAATTTAGATTTGTTAATATAAATTTCCCCTCTTATTTCAATTGGTTTTAGATAATTAATTGTTTTAGGAATGCTTTTGATGATTAAAGCATTTTTAGTAACATCCTCACCAACTTTACCATCTCCACGAGTTACTGCATTTGCTAATTTACCATCTTTGTAAATTAATGAGATTGATAGACCATCAATTTTTGGTTCAAGATTGAAGTTAATTTGTGATGAATTTATAGGTGCTGTAGCATTTTTAATAAAATCATTAACTTCTTCTTGTGAATATGCTTTAGCAAGTGAAAGCATTGGTTTTTGATGAGTATATTTAGAGAAGTTCAAACTTGGAACACCACCAATTTTAGTTGTGGGAGAATCCTCTTGAATAAACTCAGGATACTTAATTTCAAGCTCCTCAAGTTCTCTTAATTTACTATCATAAACAAAGTCATCAACAAGTGGTTTATCTAGATTGTAGTAAGCGTGATTGAGTTTATTTAACTCATTTGTAAGCTCAATAATGTAGTCTTTTATTTCGTTTTTTGTAGCAGGTATTTTCATATTTTTAAATTATATAGCTTATATAAAGTTTTAAACAAAATAAGCAAATTAGTAAGTTATTTGCTAAATTTTCGACACATTATTTTTATATTTGTATATAATTAAAATATTAATAGATTGAGGAGAAATTATGAAGTTCGAAATTAGAGAGTTCACAGTTGATAAAAAAGAATGATTAACTGTACAAAATAATGTTTTAAGTTACTTAGAATCAAATAAAAGAGAAGGTCAGAAAATTGATCAAAAACTCATTTTAACATCAGCATCAAACGCTTATATGGATTCAGTTAAACAAAAATTAATGGAAGAAATGAATCTTAAAGATGCAGATAAAATTGCATTTTTACCAGTTCCACAAGATGTTAAATTCACAATTGAAGATTTTTCATTTAAATTAAAAGTTTTCTATGAAAATAACCTTGAAAAATATAATTTAGATATTAAACCTGAACCATTTAAGTTATTATCAAATGACTATAATGCAAAAATTGATGAGTTTTATAACTTATTTATTTCAGGTTACAAATTTAAACTTAATGTTGATAGAGACGTAGTTGAAACTAACGATAATGTAATCATTGAAACTAAACCTGCTGATATGCAAGAAGCTAAATTTGAAAAATATCAAATTATTGCAAATCCTGAAAGTGAACATCAATTTGAAAAACAATTAATTGGTGCAAAACTAGGAGAAGTTATTACTGTAAATTATGCAGGAAGAGACTTTTTAGTTAAACCTATTCAAATTGTTGAAATTAAAGAAATGCCAATTACTGCAGAAAATGTTCATTTATTAAATATTGACCAAATTAAAAATATGGATGATGTTAGAAAATATGTTGAAAAAACAATTTTAGAACAAATTGTTAATGATTCTGTTTTTGCTTATGGTGAAAACATTTTAAGTCAATTATTAAAAGAATTTAATCAATTGCTTGAAATTGATGATGAATTAATTGAAAACGATATGAAAGAATTTAGATTTAAAGAAGACTTCGCAGGAGATAAAAGAGAAGTTGTTAAATCAACAATTATGAACTACTTCTGAACTATGTTATTCAATAAGAAAATAGGAATTAAAATTGAATATAGTGAAATGGAAGAAGAAAGACAAAAATTATTCACTATTTTTGGAGAAAAAGCTAACCAATTCGGCGTTCAAGCAATTTCAAATATTGTTTTACTTAAAAAACTAGGGACATACTACTTATCAAAAAATGAACCTGCAGTTTTTGAGGAAAATAAAGAATACCTACAAAAGTATTTAAGCAAATAAATGTATTAAATCAAAAACACCTCAATAATGCCACGAGGTGTTTTTGATTTTTTATAAACTGATTACAAAATCTTCTAGCTTGAACTGATTATATGTGTTTTTGTGTACTTAAAAATTAAAGTTTTATGACTATTTTGCAATTCTAATTATCATAAGAATATTACTTATATGACTAGGAATTTTTTAATTATTTAATGGATAATAATATAAAATATGTTTCATGAAGAATAAAGATAATTTTGCAAATGAAAATTGCAATAAAACTACTACACCAAAATCATCTTGAATTACTAATTATTTCAAATTTAAGTCAAAGAAAATTGACCTTATTAATAAAGCTTCAATGAATCTGGATGCTAATAATTCAGCAGTGATAATTAACCCTGCTGATATTAAAAAAGAAGAAGAAAAATTAAAATACAAGATGGCCAAGTATTTAAATAATTCAAAACAAAGTAAGCTTACATTTAAGACGTTTTGGGTTAAATATTGATTAAAACTAGTGCTTACTTTTGTATCAGCATTAATTTTTAACTTTGGAATTCACATCTTTTTATCAAAAGCAGACACGATTCCTTCTGGAATTACAGGAATTCCTACTATTTTGCAATATTTATTTCCTGTTTTAAGAAACTATTTTGCTTTAATTTATTTTGCATGTAATTTACCTTTATTCATTATATTTTGAAGAAAAGTCAAGTTTAGTTTTATAGGATTAACTTTATTCTTTATGCTTTGTTTACAATTAACAAACTTTATTTTCACAGAAGAGCATGTTCATTCATTCTTGTTTGAGAAAATCAATTTAGTTCCTATTGACTATGATAATTACAATATATCAATTAAAGATACTAAAGCAATTGTTGAAGTCGCTTCAACACCTGGGCAATCTAATTTAAAAGAATTAATTGATTTTAAACTAAACCCAAGTGCATTTAGTGCTGAGAAAGCTGCAGAATTTGAAAAATACGCTCAATATTCAATTGAACAATTAACACAATTAGCTTGATATTCAGATGGAATTAGCTGAGGAGTTTTACTTTATGGATGTCTTGGAGCAGTATTTATTGGTACAGGAATAGCTATTTCATGAAAAGCTGGTGGTTCAACTGGTGGAACAGATATTATTGCTTATTACTTTTCAACAAAACATAAGAAAAGCGTTAGTTTAATTCTTGTTATTGTTGGTTTCGTAACAGCAGTTACATTTGTACTTATTTATGGATTTGTTCGTCCGAATCAAAATGGTGAGTTATTCGGAATGAGAGAACTTTCAACATTCTCATACTTAATAGTTACTAACTTAGTTGTTGGTATGTTATATCCTAAATATAAGAAAGTAAACTTAACAATTATTTCATCAAATCCTGAAACAATTATTGCTTACTTCAAACTTATTAATTATTGACACAGTTACAGAATTGAACGTTTCAAATCAGGTTACACAGGTAAAACTTCAATTAAAATTGAAACTACAATTCTTCTTCTAGAAGAAAAAAACTTAATTGCTGATTTAAAAATAATCGATCCTACTGTTTGAGTTTCTTGCTCAAAAGTAGCTAAAGTTTCTGGTAATTTCAATACAAACTATGTAGAACAGTAAAAAAACTGTTCTTTTTTGATCAATTTTTACTATATAAATGAAAGGAGGCTAACTATGAAACTTAATGATCTAAAACCACTAGAAAAAGAAAAGTATTCGCAAATTCAACCTGGGTTTTCATTTGCTACTTTAGTTCCGTTAATTCCATCGATAGTTCAAGGCGCAATATCTATTCTTGGTTTATTTAAGACATTTACATCAAATTCAGGTTCAGTTAAAGGTAAAGATCAAGAATTCAAGTGAGATAATACTGTTAAGAAGACTTCTAATGTAATTGAAAATTACTTATTATTTTAAAGAAATCCTTATTCATAATTTTTCAATTTAAAGTCATCATTTCATTGAAAAAAATTTGTATAACTTCTATATTTTAAGACTAAAAAAACTTACTAATTTGACTTTATTACTATATAATAAGCATGTTACATTTGTAACCGTACTAAAGAGGTTCATCAAGTGCATAAGCCACCTCAAAGACGAGCCACATTTTGGAGGTATTGCATGTTTGCAATTATCGAATCAGGTGGAAAACAACTTTTAGTTAAAGAAGGTCAAACAATCTTCGTTGAAAAACTTGAAGGTCAAGAAAACTCAGAAGTTAAATTTGACAAAGTTTTATTAGTTAACGATAAAGTAGGGAGACCTTACTTATCTAATGCTGTAGTTTACGGAACAATCGAAAAACAAGGAAAAGCAAAGAAAATTGTTGTATATCGTCACAATGCAAAGTCTACTCACAAAAGAAAATTAGGACACCGTCAACCTTACACACGTGTTAAAATTACAAAAATCGAAGGGTAATTAGAATATGGCACACACGAAAGCCGGTGGTTCTACCCGTAACGGTCGTGATTCTCATAGTAAGCGTTTAGGTGCTAAATTAGGTGATGGACAATTTGCAACAGCAGGATCAATCATTTACCGTCAAAGAGGAACAAAAATTTTCCCAGGACAAAATGTTGGTCGTGGTGGAGACGATACATTATTCTCAAAAATCGATGGATACGTAAAATACGAAAGCAGAAGAAACAGAAAGTATGTTTCTGTATATCCTGAAAGACAAAACTAATTTTAATTTATATAGTAAAACGTGCCACAGCAATTATGTGACGCGTTTTTTTATTTCTAAATTTCAGTAACAGAAGTAATTAAAGTAGCTCCAGACTTAATAAGCTGATTATTCAAATCACCAAAATCATCACTAGGGAAACATTTTATATCCTTACCAATATCAGCAAAGTAATTTACTAACTGTATTGCTTTTGAGTCTCCTTTTAAGGAAAATGAAATAAATTGTTTGCTTAATAAAGAACTTAATAAATTTGCTTGTTTAAAATATTCTCTTCTAGGATGACAATTTAAGGGATACTGAGATATATAAAGTTCATTTGGTTTTAAGGTTTGTTTTAAAATCTCATCATTAAAACCTTCTTTTAGAATGTGAATAATAGAACCATTGTGATTTCTATAAAAATCAACAATAGATTTTTCGCTTTCTTTATAGTCATTGGTAATTAGCACGTGAGAATTAACCATATTTTCAAGCTGTTTTTCAGAATTAAAAGTATCTAGCATGTTTCTTTCATCAACTAAATAAACTTTATTTTTGTTTTTAAGTAGTGTAGTGTTTCCATACATATAAAGTACATAAGGTGGATATTTAATAATGTTTAAATTCAAAGGATATTCTTCATCTAAAATGGTGATGAACTTTATTTTCTTTTTCACATACTCTTTTACTCATTGTGTTAATAGATTCATATCGATTTTAGGAATGCTTTTAAGATTTTTATAAATTATGTAGTTATTTCCCTTGTGTAAGTTAGATAAATAAAATAATATTAAGTTCATTTTCTCCTCCTATTTACAATAGTAAATTTAGCTGAAAATGAACTATTTTTATACCTAGTACACTATTAGTTTAGTTTAAATAAAAAGCCTTTGTTTTAGTATAAATTTAATATAATTACTTTAAAAATTATTAGGTTTATTTTTATTCATTTTATCTAGGAGAAAATATGAGAATTGCATTTTTTGATTCTAAAGATTACGATATTAAATACTTTGAAAAATATAATGATGGAAGACACGAAATTACTTTTTTTAAAGAGAACTTAAACTTATATACAGTTAAGTTAGCTAAAGGTTATGATGCTGTATGTGGGTTTGTTAACACTTATGGTGACAAAGTAATTTTAGAAGTCTTAGCAAAAATGGGTGTAAAAGTTTGATTGCAAAGATCAATGGGATACAACAAAATTGATGTTGCTAAAGCTAACGAGTTAGGAATTCACGTCTACAGAATTTTCAACTACTCAGCTGAAAGTATTGGTGAATTTGCTTTTGCAGGATTATTAGCACTTAACAGAAATCTTTTAATTGCTAATAAAAGAGTTAAAGATTACAACTTCTCATTAAATGGACTTGATGGACTTTGTGTTGGAAATTCAACAATTGGGGTTGTTGGTTCAGGAAAAATTGGACAAACATTTATTAAAATTGCTAAAGCAACAGGTGCTAGAGTTTTAGTATTTGATGCATTTGCTCAAGATAACTTCCCTCAATTAGCTGAACAATTCGGATTTGAATGAGCTTCATTTTCAGAAATCTTACAAAACTCAGACTTTATTTCAATCCACTGTCCTTTATTACCTTCAACAAGATACTTATTTGATAAAGCTGCTATTGATATGCTTAAACCAGGAGCAATTATTATCAACACAGCCAGAGGAGAAATTATTGAATTACAAGCAATGATTGATGGGCTCAAATCAGGTAAAGTTCGTGGATTTGCAACTGACGTTTTAGAAAGAGAAGAAGGAAGATTTTACGAAGACATTTCATCAAGAATTAAAGAACTTAAAGAACAAGATCCTCAATGAGCAGAATTAATTGAAATGGACAACGTTTTAGTAACATCACACCAAGCATTCTTAACAGATTTAGCTTTAACTCAAATAGCTAAAACAACATTAGAAAATGCAGACGCTGCGCAAGCAGGAGATTACTCAAAAGCATTAGTTTTATTAGAGAATGGAAAAATACAAAATGGTTAATACACAGGAATTATTAATTAAGAAAAATAACTTTTTCAAAGATTTATTCAGCTTCTTTAAATTAAGAGCATCAGAAAGACAAAATGCTGAGAAACCAGCTGATTTAAAAACTTGAATCATCCACGGTTTATCAGAATTTATAGGAACAATCTTTTTATCACTTGCATTAGCAGGTCTATCAATTCACACATCTTCAGGTAAGATTGTTGAAGAATATATGTTACATAAAATCATTGTTGGATTTTATGCAGGATTTATTGCCGTTGGGGTAGTGTTATTCATCTTCTTACGTTGAAGTTGTGACCTCAACCCAGCTGTCACTATTTATCGTTATATAAACGGTAGAAATAATGGTTACTATGCTTTATATAAAATTGCAATTCAATTTTTAGGAGCATTTGCTGCTGCAGGATTTATCTATTTATTTGGATACTTATCAGTAGGGGCAGATAATTTACCTAATGCCCCAATTACTGCAATTGGCGCTTACAAAGCTTCTTTTGTTGCAGAATTAGAAAAAGGTTCAAATCCATCAGCAAACCACGTTTTAGCAAGTGGAACAGCGTGAATTTTCTTTGTTGAGTTAGTTATGACAGCTATCTTATTGTTCCCAATTTTTTCACCAAACATTAACAATAAATACCGTGATTTAATGATTATGTTCATCATTTCATTATCAGTATGAATGGGACTTTTAGGTGGGACAGCAGCTATTAACCCAGCTAGAGGATTAGCTCAACAATTACCTGCATTCTTTACATCAGAAACTCATGTTGGTGAACATTTAGGAAAAAAAATTACTGAAATAGCCCCTGATTTTGGCTTCGATACTTCAGTAACATTAGAACAATTAAAAAATTCATTTGCATTTGATTCATTAGTTTACGCAACATTTGCTATGTTATTAGGGGATTTATTAGCTCCAGTATTCTATGCATTTATTCAAGGATTCACACAAAGAGTTGTAAACCCATTTGTTGTTAAAGTTATCGCATTTAAAAACTTTAGAGCAGACTCAATGACAACACCAGAAAAAGAAGCAAATAAACCAAACAACAATAAACAATAATAATCTTAAGAATCACTTCTTAAAGTGATTCTTTTGTTTCTAATAGGAAAGGATAATATGAAAAATAACGAATTAGCCTTGGAGTTAGCTTCAAAAGAATTAAACATTCCTACAAATCAAGTTCAAATAGTTTTAGAAATGTTATCTAATGGAGATACAGTTCCGTTCATTTCACGTTATAGAAAACAACAAACTGGTGGGCTTAATGAAGAACAAATCTATCAAATTGAATCTATTTACAAATACAAAGAAGAGCTTTTAGATAGACAACAAGCAATTATTAAAATTCTAAGTGAAAAGAATTTACTTACAGACAAGCTTAAGGAACAAATCTTAAATACAACTGTCAAAAGTGAATTAGAGTCAATTTATGAACCATTCAAGGTTGGTAAAATCACAAAAGCAACAAAAGCCGTTGAACTCGGTTTAGAGCCACTTGCAAAGAGAATTTTTGAGAATAAAAACCCTCAATTTGATGTTGCAAGAGAAGCTAAAAAATATTTAACAGAACAAGTGCCTACAGTTGAATTTGCTATTGAGCAAGCTAATTTCATTATTGCACAGTGAATTTCACAGAATGTAGAAATTAAAAAACAAATTAAAGAATCAATCTACAATTTTGGAAGAATTAAAACAACAAAGTCAAAAAAAGTTAATGATGAAAATGATGATTTAGTATTCTTAAATTACTATGATTTTTCAACACCTATTAAATACATTAAAAACCACAATGTATTAGCAATTAATAGAGGTGTTAAATTAGATAAACTGAAACTTGAATTTGAGTACAAACACGAACCATTAGTTATTATCATTTTAAAAGCTATCGATAAAACAAGAAACAATAAAGACAATGTTATTGATGCGATTAATGATTCACTCAAAAGACTTATTTTACCTAGTTTAGAAAGAGAAATCTTTAGTGACTTATTTGAAATAGCTGAAAAAGCAAGTATTAATATATTTGCAAATTCAGTTGAAAAATTATTAACTGCTCCAGCAATTACAGGGCACAATATTTTAGCCATTGACCCTGCATATGTTAATGGATGTAAAATAGCTGGATTATCTGAAAATGGAGAAGTTTTAGGTATTGCTAAAATTTACCCTAACAAACCACAAGAAAAAGTTGCAGAAGCAACTAAGGTAGTTTTAGATTTTATTAACAAGTATAAAATTACTATTGTTGTTATTGGAAACGGAACAGCTTCAAGGGAAACTGAATTATTTATTTCTAATATTATTAAGCAAAACAATTTAAAAGTTAAATATGCTATTGTTTCTGAAGTTGGAGCTAGTGTGTATTCAGCTTCTCAAATTGCAATCGAAGAATTCCCTAACTTAAGTGTTGAAGAAAGAAGTGCAATTAATATCGGTAGAAAATTCTTAGACCCATTAAATGAGTTAGTCAAAATTGATCCTAAGTCAATTGGTGTGGGTCAGTATCAACATGACTTAAATCAAAAAGAATTAGAACAATATTTAAACTTTAAAGTTCAAAAAGTAGTTAATGAGTTTGGTGTTGACTTGAACACTGCTACAAAGCATATTTTGATGTATATAGCAGGTTTAAGCAAAAAGATAGCTCAAAATATTATTGAATACAGAAATAGTAAAAAAAGTAAGAATTTCGAAAACAGAAATGAACTTCTCAAAGTTCCTGGATTAGGTCCAAAAAGTTTTGAGCAATCAGTTGGTTTCTTAAGAATATTCACTTCATCAAACTTCTTTGATAAAACAATAATTCACCCTGAATCATATAAATTAGCATCAAGAATTGTTGAAAAATTTAACTTACAACCTAATGAGCAAGGGATAGATGTTTCCAACTTAAATGCACAAACAATTGCTGATGAGTTAAATTCGGACATTTATACAGTTGAATTAATACTTCAAGCATTATCAAGTCCTACTAAGAAAATTGTTGATAATAAATCAGGATTTATCTTAAAAGACAGTGTGTTAGATGTAAATGATTTAAAAGTTGGAGATACAATTCAAGGAACTGTTGAAAATATTACTGATTTTGGTATATTTGTTTATATCGGAATTAAGAAGAATCTATTTATTCACGTAAGTAATTTAAACTTAAACGGAAATGAATCGATTTTTGATAAGTATTATCCAGGTTTAGTGATTAACTCTGAAATCACTGAAATTGACTTACAAAGAAATCGTTTAAGTGGTAAAGTTTTATAGGACTAAAAAAATGAATAGACCAGTGTATAAGGTCTATTCATTTTTATTTAAGCTTAAAATTAAGTTTTAAAACAGAGTTTAATGAGCTTTCTCCATAAGTTTGTGTGAACTCGTGGATTTGAGCAACAACGTGCTTGCTAGCTCCAAGTAAGAAATTGAAATTTCAATTCTTGCATTGTTCTTCCATATATTGCAATAAATGGTATCTTGCAATAATTGAAGCACATGCAACTGATAAGTGAATATCTTCAGCTTTATTAACTAGCAATGTTGGTAATTGTAATTCATTTAATTTAGCTCAGTTATTTTCAATAAAGAATTTTTGATGATATTTTAATATTGAATTAGTTGTCGAATATTTATCAATAATAATTGCAGTTGCTTGAATTTTGTATTTTTTAGCTAATGAACTCAATGCACTTGCATGAGTGAAAAATTTAAGTTCATTAGCATTATAAGACTTGCTTAATTTGTTATATCCAGCTTGAGTAAGTGTGTAAACGGAATATTCAAGAAATTCCATTAATCTAGGAGCTAAAGATAAAATTTGTTTATCAGATAGTTTTTTAGAATCCTTTACACCTAATGAAGCAACAAATTGTTTAAGCTTATTTGGTAAATAAACTGCACAAGAAACAAGTGGTGTTCAGTAATCGCCGACCCCTGTTTCATCAACCCCGATTACTTGTTCTAAATCAACATTAAGTTGTTTGATATCATCAAGATATTTCATTATTCTTCCTCGATAGCTTGAATTTTTCTTTTACGTGCGTTTGATTTTTCTATCTCGGCTTGTGGATTGTCTAAGAATTTGTGAATGTATTCTCCAACTCCACCTTCTTTGTTTGTTTTAGAAATTCTAATTGATGCATATTTTTTAACGTCTTTTGAAGCATTAGCCATAGCTACTGAAATGTTTGCGATTTTAAACATAGGAACGTCGTTAAATCCATCTCCTAATGCAATTGTGTTTTCAACTTTAACGTCGTAGTATCTAATTAACATACTTAAAGCTTTACCTTTGTTAGCTGTAATGTTAGTCATATCAAAAACAGGTGTTAAACCTTCTCCTTTTGATCAGTATGAGAATTCAGCTAAGTCACCATATCTTGATTTAAGGTATTTTCTAAGTTCTTCAATGTTTGTTGTCTCTTTAACGTCAAAGATAATTCCTGTAGGCATCAAAGGAATTTTGTATAAGTCTAAACCGATACGTAATTTTGAACTTGTTTTAAATCCGAAAACTTTTTCAAGTTCTTCATCGCGGTGATCTAATTGAACTCAGTCTGGTCCTTCAATAGCGATGTTTGAAACTTCTTTTTTAACTTTAGGATCACCTAAAATGTATAATGCTTCATTTAAGTTTAAATATTTAATGTAAGGGATGAATTCTTGATCATATGGATGGTGAATATGCGCTCCATTGTAGTTAGCAACGATTGTGTCAAGACCTAATGATTCATAAATGAATTTAGTACTTCTTCAAGGTCTTCCTGTAAGGATACATACAACGTGTCCTTCCTCTGTTGCTCTTTTAATTGCGCTAAGTGTTCTGTCGTGAATAACACCTGTTGCACTAGATTGAAGTGTTGTACCATCTAAGTCAATAGCAAATAAAAATTTTTCTTTTTCTGCTGCCATAATCTACCTCTTTCTTTAAATTATTTTTGGAAAATTTTATTCCTATGGCATAGGAATATTAATTGAAAATACAACATATTTGTAAAATATGTTTATAAATTATAAAGTATTTTTTAAAAAACGGTAATTTGTGAGAAAAATTGTGAAAAATTCCATAAAAAAGTGAAAAATTGCAGTTTTTATCCTTAAATTTAGAGATTTTGTAAAAAGTTAAAAAAAATAGACTGAAAAATCTTTTTTCTATATAATTAGTTTAAACATTATTATTTATATTAAATAATAAAAACTTAACTTGTTAAATAGAGGTAGTGATGATTAAGTATCAAAGAATTCTTTTAAAACTTTCCGGAGAAGGTTTTGCAAACAAAGAAAAACATTTAGCAATTGACTATGATTTAGTTCACAAAATTGCATTACAACTTAAAGAAATTGTAGCTAAAGGTATACAAGTATCAGTAGTTATTGGTGGAGGAAACTTCTGAAGAGGTGCTTCTGCTGAAAAAAATGGAATTAACAGAAATAAAGCTGACTATATTGGAATGCTTGCTACAATTATGAATGCTATTGCCTTAGGTAGCGGTTTCGAGCGTGTCGGACTTAAAGCTAGAGTTCAAAGTTCATTAAACATTGATCAAAGAGTAGCTGAATATTACATTAATGAAAAAACAATCAAATACTTAGAAGATGGTGAAGTTGTTATCTTTGCCGGAGGGACAGGTCGTCCATTCTTTACAACAGATACAGCAGCAACATTATATGCATCAGAAGTTGGTGCTCAAGTTATTTTAATGGGTAAAAATGGAACTGATGGAATTTATGATTCAGATCCTAAGAAAAATCCTGATGCAAAACATTATGATCACATCACTTATGATGAAATCTTAGAAAAGAAATTACAAGTTATGGACTTAACAGCCACAAGTATGGCTAGAGACAACAATATTAATTTAATTGTGTTTAACTTATTAGAAGAAAATTCAATTTTAAATGCACTTGAAGGAAAAATCAAACATACAGAGGTTACTAAATAATGGAATTAGATATTTATTTATTAGATTTTGCTGAAAAAGCAGAAAAAGCACTTTCACATTACCGTTTTGAATTATCAAAAATTTCAACAGGTAGAGCTAACCCTCAATTGATCAAAGGCATTCGTGTCAATTACTATGACACACTTACACCACTTGAAGAATTATCAAACATTTCAGTTCCTGAACCACAACAATTATTAATTAAACCTTATGATATTACATCAGTTAAGGAAATTAATAAAGCTCTTGAAAAAGCAAACTTAGGTGTTATGCCAATTGATGAAGGAAGTCAAATTAGATTAAACTTCCCTCCTCTTACAACTGAAAAACGTAAGGAAATGGTTAAATCATTATCTAAGTTAACTGAAAATGCTAAAGTAGGTGTTCGTAATGCTCGTCAAGAAGTTAATAAAGCTATCAAAGCTGATGAAGAGTTATCAGAAGACGAACAAAAAAGATACTTAGATGTTATTCAAAAAGAAGTTGATAAAGAAATTAGTAAAATCGACAAAATTACAAGTGAAAAACAAGAAGAATTAATGAATAAATAAATGTCAAACTAGCTTTTTAGCTAGTTTTATTGTATTTATAAGAAAGGAGACAATATGACTAATGAAACAATTGCAGCAATCAGCTCAGGTTCTCATATAAATCAACCAATTTCAATTGTTCGTGTATGTGGTCCTGATGCAGTAAATGTTGTTTCTAAAGTTTTTAAAGGAAAAATTGGCGCAGATCACACAATTTCATATGGTTTCATTCACGATAATGGACAACTTATTGATGAAGTTTTAGTTATGTCATTTGTTGGTAAAAAAGATGCAAATGGTAATGATGTATTCAATAACTATGTTGGCGAACCTTTAATCGAAATTAACTGTCACGGTGGAATTGTTGTTACAAACAAAGTTTTAAGTTTATTACTTGAAAATGGTGCTAGATTAGCTGAACGTGGTGAATTCACAAGAAGAGCTTTTTTAAATGGAAAAATGGATTTAATTAAAGCTGAAGCTATTCACGATTTAATTATGGCTCAAACTTCATCTCAAGCACTTGCATCAGTTAATAAATTCAAAGGTAAAACTTCAGGTTTAATTGATGAGTTTTTAAATAAGATTGCTGTTTTAATCGGTCTTGCTGAAGTTAATATTGACTACCCTGAATACGATGATGTTGAACGTTTAGATTCAATTAATATGTCAGAGAAAATTTCTGTTTTAATCAGTGACCTAGAAAAAATAGTAAAAATTTCAGAGGATTCTAGATATGTTTTTGAAGGAGTTAAAGTTGCATTTTTAGGAAAACCTAACGTTGGAAAAAGTAGTATTTTAAATGCACTTTTATCAGAAGATAAAGCAATTGTTACAGATATCGCAGGAACTACAAGAGATTTAGTTGAAGCCACCTACAAAATCAATGATATGTTATTTAAACTTGTTGATACTGCTGGTTTAAGAAACACTCAAGAAATTATTGAAAAAATTGGTATTCAAAAATCATTAGATCAAATTGAAAAAAGTGATCTTGTAGTTCACGTTGTATCTGCAAATGAATCTGAAGATGATTTTGATAAATTAATTGAGCAAAAATCAAAAGAGTTAGGTAAGTTCTATTTAAAAGTTATGAACAAAAAAGACTTGCTAAAGTCAGATAAGTCATTAGATGATAACGTTATTTATATTTCTGCTATAAATAACGATATTGAAGCATTAGAACAAGGTTTAGTTTCGAACTTCCAGAATATCAACATTTTAGATGAGCGTATTTTTTCAAATACACGTCAACTTTCACTTATTAAGCAAGCTTTAAATTCGCTTAAGGATGCTAAAAATGCACTTGACAACTATGCGACTTTTGACATGATTATCATCGATTTATATGCAGCGTGAGATCAATTACAAAATATTAAAGGAAATGTAAACAGAGAAGATTTATTAGATGTTATGTTCAGCACTTTCTGTTTAGGTAAATAATATGAGTTCAAAGAAAAATAAATTTGTTGATGCACATAATCATTTATCAATGACCGCTTACAAACATGAAGAAATTATCGATATGATTTGCGAGCAAGCTTATGCTAATAGACTTGAATTTATGATTGTTAATGGTGGTCACGCTGAAGAAAATAAAGAAGTTATCAAGTTAGCTAAAAAGTATCCTGATTTAATTAAACCTGTTATAGGAATTCATCCTGAAGATGGAATTGATGAGAATGATTATTTAAGATATAAAGATTTAATTGATCAGACTATTGTTGGAATTGGAGAAATTGGATTAGATTATTTCTATGAAGAAGGTGTTCCATCAAGAGAAAATCAAATTAAATCATTTAGAAACCAAATCAAATTAGCACAAGAATTAAATCTACCCATTGTTGTTCACATTAGAGATAAAATCGACCAATACCAGGCTTACCAAGATGTTTATGATATTTTAAAAGAGTTTCCTAACATCAAAGTTATGCTCCATACATTTGCTGGAAATATGGAGTGAGCTAAGAAATTTTTAGAATTTAAAAATCTTTATTTTTCATTCAGTGGTGCTGTTACATATGGAACAACGAACCAAACTAGAGATATTATTGAGTTTTTACCGCTTGAGAGAATTCTTACAGAAACTGACGCTCCATTCTTAAGAGTTCATCCATACACAGAACAAAAAAATGAACCAAATACAGTTTTATTTGTCGCTTACTACATAGCAGGAATTAAAAAAGTGGGCATGGATAAATTCACAGATAGAATTAATAAAAACTTAAGGACTTTATTTAATTTATAATGCAAAATAAAAAAGAAGTTTATGCAAAAAAGAAGTTTGGACAAAACTTCTTAAAAGATCAAAACATTTTACGTAAGATAATCAACGTATTTGATGTAAAAGAACAAAAAGTGTTGGAAATAGGACCGGGTAGAGGTGCTTTAACTAATTATCTTTTAAATGCAGGTGCTTATGTAACTGCTTTTGAAATTGATGCTGATATGGTTGATGTTCTAAATAAAGAAATAAACAATCCTAATTTTAAACTTATTCATCAAGACTTCCTGGGAGCTGATATAACTAATTTTAAGGACACTTACATTATTGCTAATATTCCTTATTACATAACAACTGATATACTATTTAAAATATTTGAAAACAAAGATAATTTTGAGGGTGTATTAGTAATGGTTCAAAAAGAAGTAGCGCAAAGAGTTTGTGCTAAACCTAATACAAAAGATTATTCAAAATTATCAGTTTCATCACAATTTTTAGCTGATTGTAAATTAGAATTTATTGTTCCTGCAAATGCTTTTTCACCTGCTCCAAAGGTGGATTCGGCTATTTTATCTTTGAGATTTAAAAATAATGTTTCATTAGATGAATGAAATTCAATTAAGGATTTCTTCAAATTATGCTTTGAAAACAGAAGAAAGAAACTTTCTTATTCATTACAAAATAAATATTCAAAAGATCATATTCTTAATATATTTAAACAATTAGGGTATGATGATAATTTAAGAATTCAACAATTATCAGTAGAGAAAATTGTTGAACTATTTAATATGTTGGAAAAGTAAGTGTAACCACTTGCTTTTTTTCTAAATTATAAAAAGTAAAATATTATAAAAAATACTAATAGTATTTAAAATAAGGCATATAAAAATTAGGGGCGAATGTAAAAAAAAAAAAAAAAAGTATAATAAAAATATAGGACAAAAAACAATTCGGAAGGGACGTTTATATGAAAAAGATTGAATTTAGATTTAGTGAACAAAATCCAATGAAATTGGTTTTGATTGAAAATGCTTATGCTGGTGATATTATTGATTTGTCAAGCTTAAGTAATAAAGAATTATTCATTTTAAGTAGCAGCATAAACAATGAAAGAAATGACGATATTAGAAATCAAGTAAAAACAGAAATACTTGAAAATCTTACAAATTTACCTGAATATAAGGTCAATGTTCAAGGTGTGATTGATGAGTATGATAAAAAGATTGCTTCACTAAAAACAGAACTTGAAGTCTCAAAAAGAGCAAGACAAGACGAAATTGAAAAATTAGAATCATCATTTAAATTAGCTCAAGAAATAGAAAAACAAAAGCAAGCTAATGCTTATAATGATTTAAAAAATCAGTTAAGTGAATTAAATGCTTCTATGAATTCGACAATTGAAGCTGAGAAAAGCAAGCTTGAACTAAATAATATTAAAGCAATAGAGAAAGCTAAAGAAGAATACAAAAAAGAATTAGAAAAAGAAAATCAAGTTAAGAATAATCAAATTATCGAAGAATTAAAAAACAATTTTAAAGAGCAAATTGAAGAACTTAAAAAAGAAAAAATTGAAGTTCAAAATAGATTAGAAGCTGCCAACGACACAATTGATGCTCTTAAAACAAGTAAATCATTATTATCTTCAAAGAGAGTTGGAGAAAACTTTGAAGAACAAATCGCTCACTTATTAGATCAGTACACGAACTTGGATGATTTAGTTGATTATGAAAAAACAACAACTAATATTGATGGTACAAAACCAGACTTCTTAGTTACTTTCTACAAGAACGAAAATAATAATAGAGTGAAAATTGGTTCTGTTGTTATTGAAGCAAAATCAGAAACGGAAAATGGCTCACAAAAGAACTCACAATTCATAAATAAATTAATCAAAGATCAAAAAGCTCGTCACGCAGAAACTGCATTCCTAGTTACTGAATTGGAAAAAGAAGATGACTTTCTTGTAAAGATTGAAAGAGATAAAGATAACAAGAACCAAGTTTGAGTAATAAGATTACCATTTATGATTCAAATGTTGCAACTACAACGTTATATGTTTTTAAAGGCTTCTGAATTCAATTTTGTCGAACTTAGAGATAAAATGAAAATTCTTGAAGAATTTGAACAATTCAAAAATAAACTTTTAGAAACAAGATTAGAAGCACTTAATAAAGTTGCGACTGATATGAAGAAACAAGTTGAAAAAATTCAAGATTCAGCTAATACACTTGAAAACTTACTTACAAATGATCTTGAAAGAAAATTCAGATACTTAGTTGATGAAGTTGAAAAATTCAAATTAACTAAGAAAATGAAAAAAGTTAATTGAGATAGTGCACCACAATCTGTCGAAGCTAAAACTCCACATTTAATCGAGGGAGCACAAGAAGCTCACATAGTTGAAGTAGAAGAAGAATAGAAAAAGAAAATCAGCAAATAAACTGCTGATTTTTTCTAATCCTTTTTATATTTATTTACTTTTTCTCTTTTGATTTTAGGTAAATTCAGAACCATTGTAAACTCACCTTTAATAGAGTCTAAATTTGCAAAGTGCTGAAGAATTTCGCTAGCAGACCCATAAAAAAGATTTTCGTGTAGTTTTGTAAGTTCTTTAGCTAAACAAATTTTTTCTTGTCCATTAAATACAGAATTAATGTCTTCTAAAGTTGAGATTAATTTATGAGGCGACACATAATAAATGTGTGTACCGATATTCAATTCTTTAAGTTGATTAATTCTTTGTTGAGTTTTGTCTTTAATAAAACCGTGAAATGTAAAGTCATTAGTAAAGTTAGAAGCAACAAATGCTGTTATAGCTGCATTTACACCTGGAATAATTTCGATATCTATGTTGTTTTTTCTTGCTTCTGCAATAACTTCAAATCCAGGATCTGATACAACAGGCATACCTGCATCAGATACTAAAGCAACGTCTTCTCCATTAGATATTAAGTTAATAATTCCTTGAGCACTATGTTTTTCGGTGAAATTATTGTATGTTAATAATTTTTTATTTGATATTTCATATCTTTGAAGAAGTTTAGAAGTGACTCTTGTGTCTTCGCAAGCAATTATGTTTACCTCTTGTAAAGTTCTTAACGCCCTTAAAGTTATATCTTCAAGATTACCGATTGGTGTTCCTACAATATATAATTTAGCCATAGTACTCCATTAATTTGTTTAATAAAAGTTGTTTATGTAATTCAAAATTACCTTGAAAGTTTTTTGAGTTATTAAAGTCATCTAAGTCAACTATAAATGTTAATAAGTTAGGGTGCTTTTCTAATAATTCTTGTCTTAGTTTATTTAGTTCTTTGTGCAATGGTAATGTTTGGAATTCTAAAAACTTACCTAATATGAATGCTTTTAATAGTGATAAAACAAAGTGTGCATCTTTATCGTTATCCTTATTTATTAGTGTTCTATCTAAATATTCAAACATATAAATTTTATTTAATAAAGATTGTCTCGTAGCAATTATGAAACCTGCAATAAGGTGTTGATATTTAACTAAGTTTTCAGAAGCTTCAGTTAAAAAAGTTAAATCGTTAGAAAGCATTTTGACAACTGAAAAAGTTGGATCATTTTTCAATGAAGCAAATTTTTCTTCTATTATATCAGGTGAGAGAATATCAACTTTTAAGACTTGTGCACGTGATAATATGGTTGGAAGAACATTATTCAGATTGTTTGTTGTCATTATAATAACAACTTTATCTGATGGTTCTTCAATTGATTTTAAAAGTGAATTAAGTGCAATTAATGAAGAGTTTTCAATGTTTTTAATGATAACTATTTTGTACTTATCAAAGTTGCTTGAATAAGAAACTTCATTAAAAACATTTTCAAATTCTTCTTTTTTAATAGGTTCTTCTGAACCGTCTAAATAGTAAATGTTAGATGGCAGGTTTAATTTGTCTAATTTAGCTATTGGAGCAGGGTTAATCTTGTTGATAAAATCTAACAAATCGTTGTCAAAATTGTAGTTACTACTAGCAGTTAATAAAAATAAATGATTTAGCTTATTTAATTTTGCTGAATCATTTATTGACTTTAATATAGATTGATTAATCATTACTCAAATGATTTAAGGTAAGATAAAAATTTTGGACTTTGTTGTAACTGCTTGATAATATCTTCTAAAACTTCATCTTCTGTTTGAGTAGCGTCAATAATAATGAAACGTTGAGGGTCTGATTTAATCATTTCTAAGTACCCTTTGTAAACATCGTGGTGGAATTGTAATTTTTCTTGTTCCATTCTGTCTTCAACTAATCTTGTTTCTTCACGACGCTTTTTAGCTTGCTCTGGAGTTAAATTTAAGAAAATTGTAATATCTGGCATTGTCCCATTAATAACTATGTTAGTAATAGCTTTTGTAAATTCAATACCTAAATTTCTTGCATATCCTTGATATGCATAAAAGCTATCTACATATCTATCACAAATAAGAATTTTATTTTCTTTAAGTGCTGGTCAAATTACTTTTTCTAAGTGAATTCTTCTACTTGTTGTGTATAAAAGAGCTTCAGCAACAGGTGAAAGATCTGATTCTTTGCTTAAAATAATTTCTCTAATTTTTTCAGCTTCTTTAATCCCTCTACCACCAGGTTCTCTTGTTCAAAGAGCAGGAATGTGTGGGTAAAGTTCCTGAAATTTTACGTAAAGTTTCTGTGTTAAAGTAGTTTTACCACTACCGTCTAAACCTTCAAATGATATAAACATAGTTTCCTCCAGATGATTGTAATTAATTTATTTTTGTCTATTTATAAGTGAGAATTTTAAAGTGATAGCATCAATGTAGTCAACTGATGAACCCACTGGTAAACCAATGGCTAATCTTGTCACTTTTAAATTCTGTTTAGTAAGTTTCTCCTTAAGGAATTCATTAGTTACCTCACCTTTTATGCTTGGAGAAATCCCTAAAATAATTTCATCAAATTTTTGAGCATAATCTAAAAGTTTTTGAATTTCTTTTTGATACTTTTGCTCCTCATATTCATTGATAATTAGATGTGAAAATACATAATACTTACCGTTGTAAATATTAGCATCTTCAATTTTTTGCATAACTTGTCTGTTTTCCACAATTAACAACGTGTTATCTCTTGAACTATTGTCACAAATACTGCAATAATTGTTTTCAATAACTTGCGAACAAATAGGACAAAATGTTGTTTTTTCTTTTACATCGATAAAAGCTTGTGCAACTTGTTGTACTTGCTCTTTTTCAGCTTCTAATATTCAATAAACAATTTTTTCAGCTTGTTTTTTAGAAATACCAGGAATTTGCCTGATAACTTCTAAAAATTTGTTAATTTGTTCAGTATTAAACATTCTTATTAAAATGGCATTCCAGGCATTGATGGAGCTAATTTATCTTGCTCTTCTTTGATTAAATCAATACCTTCATTGATCGCTATTGTAATTAAGTCTTGAAGAATGTCTTTATCTTCAGGATCAATTAATAATTCATCAATTTCAATTGAAACGATTGACATATCTCCTTTAAGAACTACTTCAATACCTTGTTTAGAAACTGTGAATGTTTTTTCATCTAATTCTTTTTGTTTTGTTTCTAATTCTTTTTGCATATTTTTAATTCTTCTTAAAAAATCATTATTCATAATAACCTCTATTCATATTCGATTTCTAATTCTTCATCATCACCTAATAATAATTTACCAATTTGAGTTAAGTCAGTTAAAGTGTTTTGTGCAAACTCATCTTCTCATTTTTTAGGTTTATAATCTGCAATTTGGATGTCTTTATTTTGTCCAATTGTTTCTCTAATTTTAGCAAGAGCTGCTGCATCAACTGGATAAATATATTTGTTTTTGTTATCAAAAACATATTTAACAAATTCTTGCATTTTAGGTGTGTTAGCAAGCTCTTTTAGCTTATTAACTTTAGCAGTATCTTTATTGTAAATGTTAATGAAATATTCTGAAGCAGCCATAATTAATGAGTCTTCAAACAACTCAGCAATCTCAGAAAACTCAGGTTTGTTTTGAGTGATTATTGCTAAATCTTGATTAATTGATCTTTGGAATTGAGCTACTTTATCACGTGATGGATCTTCTTTAGATCAAAGAGTGTTGTATATATATTCGAAAACATTAACTTCTTGTGGTTCACCAATTTGTATTGGTTCATCATTAGTTGGAATTTCTTCAGGTTCTAGGAGTTTTTCTTCTTCTTTTATTTCTTCCTGAATTTCTTTTTGAACTTCCTCTACAAATTCCATTGTTTCACCAAACTTAGGAACTTCTACTTCACGAGTGTTAATTAATATTTTATTTGTTGATGTATCTGATTGTAATTGGATAATATCATCATTAACATCATCAAAATCACTTGATAATTCGTGTTTTTGGATAATAAATTCATTTGTTTTATTAACTTGATCAGAAATTTCCTTTGTGAGTGCTTTATTAATTTCTAAAGATTCAAGTAAGATGTTTTTTTCTTCTTGCGCTTCAGTAGGTACGTTTTCTTGTTGATAAGGTGTAAATTCATCAGTTAATCCATTCCCGACAGGTTCAATTTCAGGAATTATTAATGCATCAGCAAAATGATTATCTGATTGTTTTGTTTCTTGTTCAACTTTTTCTTCAGTTTCTTTCTTAATTTCCTCTGTTTGTGTTTGTGAGGACTCCTGATTTACCTGATTTATTTCAATATCAAAGTTACCGGATATAACTGAAAAAATGTTTTCAGTTGTTAAAACAAACTTTTCTTCCTCAAGTTTTTCTTCTTCTATTTTTTCACTCAAAAATGAGTTATCTATAAAACCATCATCTTCAATTTCTTCAACTTTTATGTCTTGGAGAATAGTGTTTTCATTTTTGTCGACTTCCATTGAAATATTATTTTGAGGTTCATTAGAAGTTAATTCTTCTTCAATAATTTCTTTAGTTTCTGTGAAAACATTATTAGTTGAAGTTTTGTGATTTTCTTTGTTAAACACAGGTTTGATAAATACAGGTGCAACATAAGTTTCATCTGAATCTTCATGTAAACTAGGATTGATAGCATTTAAAGCTTTCAAAACACCTAATTGAATAATTTCAAATGGATATTCGCTTTTGTTAACTTTAATTAACATATCATAGAATATGTCAGTTAATTCAAAACAAGTTTTATTATCTAAGTGAACTGATGATAACTCTTCAGGTTCAAATCAACTTAATAAACTTACATTATTTGTTTTAGATAATATTATCTTTTCTTTTAAGAAGTTAACTAAACTCAAAACGAATTGCTGAGGTTCAACACCGTTATTTTGGAATTCATTTAATAATGAAATTAATTTAGTTCCATTGTTAATAGAAATTAATTGGAAGATTTTAACAATTTGCTCTGATGATAAAACACCGAAGTTTTGATAAATTGATTCAGCACTTATGATACCTGAATGCAACATACTAACTTGGTCGGCAATTGTAAGCGCATCCCTCATACCACCGCTAGATAATCTTGCGATGAGTTTAAGAGCTTGAGTATCATATTTTATATGTTCTTGGTTGAAAACTTTTGAAAGTTGTTTAATGATATTATCATCATTCATTCTATGGAACACAAAGTTTTGAACTCTTGATCTGATTGTTAAAGGAATTTTATGTAAGTCTGTTGTCGCTAAAATGAAAATAGCGTGTTTAGGTGGTTCTTCAAGTGTTTTTAATAATGCATTAAAAGCACTTTTTGTAAGCATATGAACCTCATCTATGATGTAAATTTTGTATTTACCATTCATAGGCGTTTGCTCAATTTTTTCCTTAAGATCTCTAATTTCATCAACACCATTATTTGATGCAGCATCCATTTCGATTATGTCAATATTGTTGTTTAAATTACTTAAGCAAATTTCACATGGATTAAGAACATCAGCAGGATCTTTATGAACACAATTTAACATCATTGCAAATATTTTTGCAATCGATGTTTTACCAGTTCCTTTTGGCCCTGAAAATAAATAAGCATGTGATATTTTGTTAGTCTTTAAAATGTTTTTCAAAGATAAAATTATGTGCTCTTGGCCTATAACATCATCAAATGTTTTTGGACGATATTTTCTATACAACGCTTTATATTCCATGTTTAATTACCCTTCTTAAAATTTGATATTGACATAAAAGATAAAATCTTTATTTTAATTATTATACTAATAAAAAACATATAGTTTTTTAAAAGTTTTAAAAAACTTTTATACCTATGTGCTAGGAATAAAAGTCAAAAAAGCTTAATTTAGTGAATAAGCATAAAAAAAGACCGAAAGGCCTTGATTATTCAGCGCTTCTAGCAGCTCTTCTAGCGTCTCTTGCACGTTCTTTTGCAAGTTTTTTAGCACGAGCTTCAGCACGTAATTTGTTTTTTAATCTAACTACTTTACGCATTTTTATCCTTTATTTAAACTATTTTTATAATGATAATTTTTATGAATTGTGCATATATATTTTTGCAAAAATACATGCTGTTTTTCTTATGTTATTTTACTATAAAAAGTCTTAAATCCTTCATATTTTTTAATCTTCCAAATTTTTATTTCGATACCTATGAATATACTTTAAAAATTGTAATTAGCATCTATATAATAAATTATAATTTTAATTAACAAGCATTTAAGTAGGAGTAAGTATGAAAAAAAACTTAGAACAAAAAATTGCAGACAAAATTATCAGACAGTCATTAGATAAGATTATGGATGATCGTTTTGGTAGATATTCAAAATACGTTATTCAAAATAGAGCTATTCCAGAAGCACGTGATGGTCTGAAACCAGTTCAACGTAGAATTTTATATTCTATGTTGGGACTTGGTTTAACTCACGATAAACCATATAAAAAGTCAGCTCGTGTTGTAGGGGATGTAATTGGTAAATATCACCCACACGGTGATTCTTCAGTTTATGAAGCTATGGTTAATATGTCTCAATGATGAAAAATCAATCACCCATTACTTGATATGCACGGTAATGTCGGTTCTATTGATAACGACCCTGCTGCCGCTATGCGTTATACAGAGGTTAGAATGTCGCCTATTGCTGAATATGTTTTAGGTGAAATTAAGAAAAATCCAGTTAAGTTTGCTCCTAACTTTGATGATTCAGAAATTGAACCAATAGTTTTACCATCATTATTCCCTAACTTACTTGTTAATGGTGCTTCAGGTATTGCTGTAGGTATGGCAACTGAAATGCCCCCACATAACTTAAATGAAATTATTGATGGAGCTATCTACAGAATTACAAATCCATTTTCACATTTTGATGAAATTTCAAAAATCGTTAAGGGTCCTGATTTCCCAACAGGTGGTGTAATCAAAGGGAACAAAGGTATCTTAGAAGCGCTTGAATTTGGAAACAATACAAAAAACAAAATCAGATTGTTTTCTAAATACACAACTTCTGAAGATGAAAAACATAAATATATTGAAATCACAGAGATTCCTTATGGTGTAGTGAAGTCGAAATTAGTTTATGAGATTGACAAAATTATTAAAGATAAGTTAATTGATGGAATTACAGAAATTAAGGATCAATCAGATAGAGATGGCATTAGCATTTTAATTACTTTAAATAAAAATGCTAATGAACGTAGTATTTTAAATTACTTACTTCAAAAAACAAATATGCAAGTTATTTACACATACAACAATACTTGCATCCTTAAAAATGAGCCTGTTACACTTGGTGTAATTGGGCTTCTAGATGCTTACGTAGCTCACGTTAAAGATATTAAAGTTAAGACTTTAACATACGATTTAGAAAAACTTAAATTACGTTTAGAGCTTGTAGAAGGGTTTATTAAGGTTTCAGAAATTTCAGATGAAGTTATTGCAGTTATTAGAAGATCAGAAGGTTCTAAAGCTGGTGTTATTCAAAACTTAATTAAAGAGTTTGGATTTACACAAAATCAAGCAACAGCTATTGCTGAAATGAGACTTTACCGTTTATCTAAAACAGATAAGCAAGCCTACTTGAATGAAAAAATACAATTAGAAAAAGACATTAAGAAAATTTCCAAATTGCTTATTGATCCAAAAGCGTTTGATCAGTACATTATTGAACAATTAATGGAAATTAAAGTTAAATTTGGAACTCCAAGAAAAACTCAAATCGAAGATCAAGAATATGACTTTAGCTATGATCAAACCGATTTAGTCAAAGAAGAAATTCTTAACATTGGAGTTTCAAGAGCTGGATACATTAAGAGATTCTCACAAAAAGTTCTTGATAGTAATAAGATTGAAAATTATGGACTTAAAGATGATGACTATTTAGTTTTCTTCGGAAAAGTAAATTCGTTACATAACTTAATTTTCATTACAGCTCAAGGTAACTACATCGTGTTCCCTGCTTACAAAATTCCAGAAGATAAATGAAAAGACAATGGAACTCACTTATCTGCTTATGTAGATATCCGTGTGATGGATGAAATTGTGGGAGTGTTTGAAGTTTCAGATTGAAATATTTTATCTTACATTGCTCTAGCAACAAAAGATGGATATGTTAAGAAAACAGTGCTTAAAGATTTTGAAGTTTCAAGGGTTAATAAAATTTACAAAGCTATTAATATTGAAAAAACAGATGCAGTTGTTAATGCTGTTATGACAGATGGAACAACTAACGCAATCATAATTACTGAAAAAGGTAATGTAACTAAGTATTCTGAAACTGAATTACCACAATTTGGAACTAAAGCTAAAGGTAATAAAGGGGTTTACTTATCACTTGATGATAAGATTGCTACATTTACTTGTGTTAAATCAGATCAAATGGTTGGTATCTTATCAACAAATGGACAAATTATTAAAATTAATTCATCTAAATTACCATCTGTACCTAAAAATATTAAAGGTAAACCTTTATTAAAAGATAATAAGAAATTTATTCCATACGTTTGTGAGCCAATCAATGATGAATCAGTTATCTACATTAAAGATGATTTTGAGCACACAATTATTGAATCTGTTAAATCATATGGCGTTTCAAGCGATAGCGCAAGAGTTTATAATATAGATGTTCCAAGTATTTACAAAATGTCATTTAATGTTAAATATTTTGATAAGGATTATGCAATTGCGCAAAACTTATTCACCCAAGAGCAAGTGAAGAAAGAAAAAGATCTATTAGAGAAGACAGATACTGTAGTTTCTAATGTTTCAAAAAGTTTAGATGACATTTTAAGACGTATTGATGAATTAACTAAGAGTACAAAGAAATAATATCTCAGCAATGGGATATTTTTTTATTTGCAAAATTTGATTAAAAAAAGAATAGCTATTTTTTAGCTATTCAATTATTAATTCATCTAAACTATTTTATTCTTTAAAGCAATTATTGCGCCAATCATTGAGAATAATGGTCCTAAGAAAATAGAAATTATGTAAAGCACCATTACAGCTGTATTTTGTGATGAAACTCTTATCGCTCCTATGATTACGAGAATAAATCCTGTAAGTCCTGTTGCAAAAGATATAAATCCAAGAATACCAAAAACTATAATGTATGATACCATGAATGCTGCAACATCAGAATAGTCTTTTTCATAGGTTCCATCACCTGAATCTGTTATTGTTGCAGATACACCAGCAACTGCTACAGAGAATAAGAAAATAACAACTGCAAAAACTATTCATAATAAAAGGTTTACAATTGATAAAGCTAAAATGGGTTTAGATAAATTGCTTTGTTGTTTGTTCATAATAACCGATGTTTCCATTTTTATACTCGTTATATTTTAACTATATAACATATTAATTATATATTATTTGAGTTAGTTTAACTAATTTGTCGGAATAACAGTTATCTTGTAGGTTGTTTGTGATTTGTTGATATCAATTCTTGTTGATTCAGTAGTCATTTTGTAACCTTCCGGAACTAATTTAGCTACGTCATAGTAATAAAAGTAATCAGGCAAGTTAGTTGTATTTGTGAAAATCACTTCATCATTATCGTTCACAAATTCAAATGTGTATGGGAACATAGTAACAGGAGCACGTTTTTTGGTGATAGTTATATTTATAGTTTCTGTATCATCTAGAGCATAAGTGTTTTTGTTATATTCATATTCACCTGTCTTATATTCTTCAGGTAAATTCTCATCATCTACTTCAAAAAATTGAATATATTCATCAGCATCTATTGAATGCATATAGGAGTAAACAATTTCATTTTTGTATAAAAAATTAATTTCGACTTCTCTTTTAGGTATTTCGTAGTGTCTATTTGAATTTTGCACAGTAATAACAATTCTTGCTATAGTCACACCTAAGCCACAGACCATTAAAAATGATGCTCAAATTATTCATATTAAACTAGGACAAGTCTTATAGACAATTTATAAAAAACTCAAAGCATCTCAATATTGTTGAGGTGTTTTTCAATTT